>CAYJEV010000221.1:0-1515 GCA_964369265.1 uncultured Oscillospiraceae bacterium | reverse complement strand
GAAAAAAATTTAGCAAAACTTTTACTCTACCTGACGGAACACTAAAAGTTTACTGAGAAATCTTTAGTCCTTCACCATTCGCCTTTAGCCATTAGCCCAACAAAGCCTAAAATTCACTAAAAACTTTAATTTTAAACTTACACAAAAACACTTGTATTTGCCCTAGTTATAAGATAAAATAATGTTATCCAGTATAGCATTTTAATATAGATTTTTTATTGCTAAACTGCGTACAAACTGTATATAAAAAGGAGAATAGAGATGAAAGTATTGATAACAGGCTTTGCGCCTTTCGGCGGTGAGGCAGTAAACCCAAGCTACCAAGCAGTTGAAAAAATAGGTGATATCGAAGGCGTTGAGATTATTAAGGCTGAGCTTTCTGTTGTTTTCGGCAAAGCTTCCGACGAAATTAAAGCCCTAACTAGAGAGCATAACCCTGCGATTGTCATTGCAGTTGGTCAATCAGGAGGACGTTTTGGTGTAACTCCTGAGCGAATTGCAATAAATGTTGATGATGCACGCATCCCAGACAACGACGGCAACCAGCCTGTTGACCAAACTATTATGGAAGGCGGCTCTCCAGCTTATTTCTCCACACTACCTATAAAAGCAATGGTTGAGGGAATAAAAGAAGCTGGCATTCCAGCCTCTGTTTCAAACACAGCTGGAACTTATGTTTGCAATCACATAGCATATCATTTAGGGCATCTAAACGAAACTGAGTTTGGTGGCAAACTGCTTTGTGGCTTTATCCATGTCCCATACGCAACATATCAAGTTACAGCTAAGCCAAATATGCCTTCAATGAATGTTGATGATATCGCTAAGGCTCTTGAGATTTGTATAATTAAGGCTGTCGAGAGCACTAAATAAACAATAAAGAATAGTGAGATTTTATAATGACATTGACATTTAATTTTTCTTATGCTAGCGCAACGCTAGTTATAATGGCAGTGGCTGCATATTTATTTAGAAACTATCAAACAAAAACTGCGAAAATGATTCATCATAGTATCTGTATTCTAGCTTTTGCCGTTGGTATATTTCTTTTAGGCTTCACTGGCTGGTTGCTAGATGGCGATATTTATCTTATGACACAAACAGCCGATTATATGTCTGACGATTTTGTTGAATGGATATTGCTTTCTTATGAGAGATTTTTTATGATAGCGATGGTAATTGCTTTTTTAAGCTTAGTTGTGGCTTTTATGTCTTCTCGCTTGCCACAAAGCAAAAGGCTTCCCATTCTATCAAGCCCTAGCAGAATAATTGTCGCTATGCAAGGATTCTTAGTCGCTGTAACAATAGTGTATACCCTCAACACAATAAACGCATATTTTAATGTCGGCGCTTATATCAGCTTAATTTCTGTTGCCTGCATTTTACTAATGTTTATAGGGTTTATTATTGCTCCAAAAGATAAAAAGAAGGTATAACCTGCACTAGGGTGACCGATATAATCTGAACCAGCCCATAATAAACATATTTTACTTTTTAACTGCGTTATCCTCATCA
>CAYJEV010000220.1:0-1533 GCA_964369265.1 uncultured Oscillospiraceae bacterium | reverse complement strand
AATAGTATAAAAATCTAATTTTAGCTATTGTTTTTTTGTTTCAGTTGTAGTAAAATATATTAGTAGTATACTGCACTATAATAAATTAGTGCGTTAAAATCTCTAGCAACAGCTAGATTTACATCAAATGTTAGATATTATAGGAGGTGTAGCGTGAATATTGCTTTAATCGCTCATAACACAAAAAAAGAATTGATGGTGCAATTTTGCATCGCATATAGTGGCATTTTAGGCCAACACAACCTTTGCGCAACAGGCACAACTGGTAAGGTTGTTTCAGAAGCAACAGGACTAAAAGTTTTTAGATTTCTTGCTGGTTCTCAAGGCGGAGATCAACAAATCGCTGCAAGAATCGCTTGCAACGAAATAGATCTTCTAATCCTATTAAGAGATCCTATTGCCGGAATTGAAGATAGCAGAGATCAGGCAAGTCTACTAAGGCTTTGCGACGTGCATTCTATTCCACTAGCAACAAACATCGCAACCGCAGAAGCTCTAATTCATTCCCTTGAAAGAGGCGATTTAGATTGGAGAAACATTGTCAATCCAAAGGATTAGCAGCATGGTGGATTATTTATACAAGCTTTACAGGCTTTATATGGATAACAAAGTGGCGAGGTCGGCAGCAGCTTCCTCATACTACCTCACCCTATCTTTCTTTCCTTTTTTAATCTGCCTTCAATGGCTTATTGGTGCTTTCAACCTAGAGATTGTCAATTTGCTTGAGCCTTTAGAGTCATTCATCCCATTGTCAACAAGGAATTTAGTTTATGATTACCTTAACTACATTGGCGATAATGACTCTTTTATTATGCTTGTTGGAGCTTTGATGTTTATGATAACCTCTTCATCATCAGCTTTTGGTACTATATACATTGCAACTTCTGATCTTCTTGGCAGACACACAAACTTCGGCATGCTAAGGTTTTTATTTTACTTCGCTTGCTCTAGCTTCTTCCTTTTAGCAACCTTTTTAGCTTTAGCACTATCACTAATATCAGACACCATTTTCAACACCCTTATGGATTTTATACCATATATAGAAACTATTGATCAGTCCCTTATTAGAGCTGTTTCTATTCTTCGCTTTTCTGGTCAGTTTTTGTTTATGGTTTGCATGCTTTATCTACTATACCGCTTTAAAGATAAAGCCTTAAACAAAGGCGGCAAGGTTTTTAAAGTTGCTATGATTTCCTCTTTAATGTTGGTTGGGCTTAGCATCGGCTTCTCACACTTCATGCAGTCATCTGTCAGATATTCTTTGGTGTATGGCTCTCTTGCCTCAGTTATCGCCCTTATGACTTGGATCTATTTTAGTGTCAACATCATTATCTTCGGAAGCGCCATAATTAACCTAAATTTAGATACCCCAAAAATTAAACGATTTAAATTCTAAAAAAATTTCAAAAATCCTAAAAAAACTATTGACAAACTAACTTTTAAATGTTAATATATCTAAGCACTCATCAAATAGATGAGATATGCGGATGTGGCGGAATTGGCAGACGCGCTAGATTTAGGCTCTAGTGTTGC
>CAYJEV010000219.1:0-1564 GCA_964369265.1 uncultured Oscillospiraceae bacterium | reverse complement strand
ATAAATCTTCGACCCAGAATAATCAGATTTTGCTTTTAAGCAAGGCAGACGAAGATAGAATACTTTCGTATTCTGATGAGGATAACGCAGTTTAAGAGGAAAATATGTTTATTATGGGCTGGTTCAGATTATATCGGGCACCCTAGGTAAGCATGAGCGATGTTTTCGATTCTGTCGTAGCCTTTGCTTGCATCGAAGTTGACTAGGTAGTCAATGAATATATCTTCCACTTCGGTATCGTCTTTAATGGTGGATAAAATTTCATATGCTGGCTCTAAAAAATGTATTCGCTTTATTTTTGAAATGCATAAAAGTATTATTTCTTTTAGCCTAATATCATTTCTTATGCTAAGAATATAAAGAATTGCAGTTAGTGTGGCGAGGCTTTCATCATCTGCTATTTCGATAAGGGCATTTATTTTGCTAACATCAAGCTCCCAACCGGCAGATAAGCCACTACTAACCATATAAGCATACTGATTCATATTAGGATAGCAGTTTGAGGAGTTAACATACTCTTGCTCCCATTTTCGTTTTATAATCTTCCCTTCTAAAATCTCAATGCTATCATCTTTATTAAAATGGAATTTCGGCTCTGAGATACACTCTTTTGGTATCTGCTCCTCTTTAACACTAAATCCCATAAAGTAAAGTATTTTCTCTGCTTGAAAATAGCCAGTAAAGGGAACTATAATTAGGCTTTGAACAGCCTTTTTGAGCTTTGCCGCCGCCGCTGCCTTATGATGCCCATCTAATATAAAGCTTAGCGAAGAAGCGAAATTGTAAGAGATAACACGAGGATTTTTATTATCATCTCGATAGTTTAGTATGTAATGTTCGGCTCGTTCTGGGTTATAGCAATCTGTATTTTGCGTTGGATAAAGATAGACAGGCTCATTTGAAATATAGCATGTGTTTTCTCCATATATAGTTGTGCCAGCTGTTGCTGGATTTAGTGTTTCTTTGTTGCTTGTGTTCCAAAAGAAGTTATCATCTCCGTCTGTTGGATAGCAAAATCCATCTGCTATTATGTATAACCCTGTTTTTAACAAGCAAAGGAGGGGAGATATATCCTCTATTGACTTATCTATTGACACAAAAGGAGAGTTTATCCTGTCTTGTATCTCCAAAAGCTGCTTGCAATCTGCTTTTTCAATGCCAAAACCTGTTGCTACCAAGCTTTGGCAGGTCGGGCATCTAGACGAATTTATCTGCACCAACGGCACATCATTTAAACAGATATGAGAAACATAATAACTGCCATTATAAGGTGGTGACAAGGCTATAGTTTTAGATTTAACGCTAATAGCGCCATTACCTTTTACATATACTAATCGAGCTGAACTAATAGATGGGATATTATATTCTATCTTGGCATCAATCTGCCTAACTGAAAATTCATTTGTCATAGACTGCTCCTTCTGTTGTTTTCTTATCGCTTATAAATATATGACGACAAAACAAAAATGACACACCAATATGCGTTGTGCCATTTATATTTTTGCTGTGTTGCTTATAGTCATACAAAACATCAAACGACATCGCAAATTGTAGCGGCGACTAT
>CAYJEV010000218.1:0-1574 GCA_964369265.1 uncultured Oscillospiraceae bacterium | reverse complement strand
TTTACTATTCTTTAATTAACAAGCCTTGCTTGTAATTTGGGAGGTGATTTAATGATCTTGAATGACCGATATAAAGCGAATATATAACATTCTAATTTAAAACATCAGAAATTTAAAAATCGGAGCGTTATTTTATCGCTCCGATTTTTTGCTATTTGCAATAGATAGTGTATTAAGTTTTAGCTATGGGTTGGGCTTAGTTAGTAGATTTGCAGTTGTGTTATCAGTGAAAGTCTTTGTGCCAGCAACTGTAGTTGGTGCTGTCTTTGCCCATACATAATAGTTTGCAGGGGTTGGGGATAGAATATCTAGCCAACCATGCGCTACTGTATATTCAGAAGCTATTACAGTTACCTTATTTGCACCACCCATTCTATGAGTTATTGAATAGAAGGCAATCCCCTCCCCTAAGCTGTTTGCTCCAGAGGTTGGAGCATTTAGAGTAAAGGTGTTTTCAGCTGCAGCTCTGCCAGCGCCATCAAGCTGTACAGCGCCAATAGTGTTGCCAGAAGTTGTTAAGCCTGTTGCAGTAACCTTTGCATCATAGGAATAGACAGCTGCGTTTTTGTTGTTTCTGATAACAACATTGTTTAGCGTTACAGTTGAATTGTTAGCCTCAATACCATAAGCCGCACCTTGTACAACATTATTTTGTGTGTTCTTGTATCCGTCTATTGTGATGTTGTTAATCTTAACATCAGTGCTTCCGAGAACTTTAACCACTGCGTTACCAGCACTTGTCGCATAATTTGTAGGCACTGTGAAGATAACATCATTGCTTGTTGGAAGCTTCTCAATAGTTAAGTTAGCTTTTGCGCTAATTTGCAGTGTGCTATTGAAGGTATAAGTTCCGCCCTCAAAATAAACTAAAGTGCTGTTAGCGATTTTGCTATTAATAACATCTATAGTTGCATTCGCTGGAATAACCTCGTTTTCGCTTATAGTATTGGCTGGAAGAACACCATCAACCGCCCATACATATTGATAAGCATTATCTACAAGCAACCAACCGCCTAGCGCTGTGTTTCCTCTTGTGGAGGTTATAACTGTTGAAGTCGCTGCATTAGATGGTTTAATAACATTGCCTGATAGCTTATTATCTGCGGAATAGAAAGCCTTTTCAGCAAAGCTATTGCCGTTTGTAACTGTTACATTAGCCTTTGATAGCTTAATTGAACCAGTGAAGCTACTATCGGTTAATGTCACTGTCGCATTGCTAATAGACACATCATTTACTGAGGTAATATTAATTCCAGTTAGGTTAACAATTCCTCCAGTTATGTTAATAGGCTGATTAAAGCTTGGTGAAACAGCACCTAAAGGAGCAATAGTGATGTTTTTATTTACTATTAAAGGTGCATTTAGGTTGTAATCGCCACCCTCAAAATAAAGGGTTGAGCCAGCTGGAGCGTTAGTGATTTTTGTGTTAATGTCTGCTGAAGAAAGGTTGTTTGTAACAAGGCTTTCGCCTGTTATTGCACCAGCTGGAAGATTTGTCGCCCATACATATTCGTATTTACTGCCATTATCTACCCAACCTTGCTTGAAGCTTCCTCCAGTTACAGTTGCAGTAT
>CAYJEV010000217.1:0-1574 GCA_964369265.1 uncultured Oscillospiraceae bacterium | reverse complement strand
CCTTTTGCACAATGTATAGAGATGTTAAGTTTAGCCTAGAGCCTTTATCGCAGATAGAGGAGGATGTAAAAGAGCTTAGGGCAAAGTTTAGCAAAATTGATAGAATTTTCTTAGTGAATGGAGATGCATTTGTTCTAAGCAAAGATAGGCTTAAAGAAATTAGCGACTTAATTATTAAACATATTCCTGAAATATCTGTTATAACAATGTATTCTTCAATAAATAATATCAAATCAAAAAGTGATGAAGATCTCCTTGTTATTAAGGAAATGAGAATTGATGAATTATGGATTGGCATTGAAACAGGACATCAAGACACATTAATAAACATAAACAAAGGTCACAATTTAGACGAAGCTATAAATCAGCTTAACAGGCTGACAAAGGCTGGCATTAAATTTAATGGCAACTTTATTTTAGGTGTAGCTGGCGGCGGTAGAGGCGAAGAAAATGCTATTGCAACAGCAGAACTTATAAATAAAACTAAACCACAGCTTGTATGGTTTGGCACATTAGGACTAGTCGAGGGATGCGAGCTACACAGCCAAATGCTAGAAGGCAAGTTTAAATTAGCGACAGAGCTTGAGATACTAAACGAGGAGATTAAGCTTTTAGAGCTAATTAAAGTTGATAATATTCGCTTTTATGGCACACATCCAAGCAACACCACAAGCGTTAGTGGCGTTTTGCCTCAAGATAGGGAAGATATGATAAGCGAGATTATATCAGACATTCAGCATTATGGCAAAGAGTTTTTATCGACATCTCTATTAAGAAAATCACTTTAATTTAATATATCAGAAAACCCCACTAGCGTTTTGCTTAACGCTAGTGGGGTTATACTTTCGGTATAAAAACATCGATATTATACAAACCTTACAGCTGTTCCATACGCAAAAACTTCAGCAGCGCCTTGTACAATTGCGCTAGAGCCGAACTTAACGCCAACAATTGCATCAGCACCCAAAGCATTAGCTTTTGCACACATTCTTTCTGTTGCGATTTTGCGAGAGCTTTCCATCATCTCTGTATAGGAGTTAAGCTCTCCACCGACTAAAGTTTTTAGTCCGTTGAAGATATCTTTACCAGCGTGTACAGATTGCACTGTTGCTCCATCAACAAAACCTACTACTTCATAGCTTTTCCCAGGAATTAAATCTGTTGTTACCATTAACATACTCTCTACCTCTTTCAATAATTAGTAGGGTGAGCGGATATAACTAGAAACAGATTATATTCCTCTCCCTTAAATGTAATTATAGAACATATAGGGTAATATGTCAATGATTGTATTTCACGCATAACGTGAAATAGTGAAAAATGAAGAATGAAAAGCGACACCATCGCTCTTCACTCTTCACTATTAACTGTTACTTATTACTTAACAAAATCCTTTGGATTTTGTTGTTGCCATCAAGGATCCATTTCATTGCCTTGATGGGTGGGTACGGATAGTGCGTTCCTCTGATTAAGGGTTTAGTGAAGCTTTCACTCTGTCGTCATACCAGCTGTGGTTGTAAATAGCTAGTTTTGGTGCTTGACTTGTTTTATAGGTGAAAGCTGTTTGGTTTTTT
>CAYJEV010000216.1:0-1581 GCA_964369265.1 uncultured Oscillospiraceae bacterium | reverse complement strand
CTTTATGCTTGAACTAAAAGAATAGCGAGATTAAAAAACACCCATCAAGTAAGCAAAGCGGAGCCTTGATGGCGACAAAACCAGATGATATCGCAAAACTAAAATGGCGACTATTAGTCGCCACTACAATTTGCTGTGTCATTTGAGGCTTTGTATGACCATAAACACCCCAAAAATAGTAGGGTGCGGCGCTCGACGCACCGTCGCACACAAGACAGCTACAAGGAATGATTGACATGGCATTTAATTTGCTCAATTATTTATAGCAACAAAAAACTGCGAGATGAGAAAATCACCTCGCAGTTTCGTTATAAATTTATTTATTGTGGGGGAATGATGGTAATAGTTCCACCATTAACAGTAGTTGTCGTTGCGTTAGCTGGAAGGGGAGGCTTAGAAGGGGCTGGAGAAATGGTTGGATATGTGACATCGCTAATAATTCTTAGCTGTTCATCAGAAATAACATACTTGCCAACATTTCTTGTTCTAAATCTAAACACTTGCTCGTATTCGTCGTAATAAGCATCTATTTCTTTTAGCATACCATCGACTTGCTCATACACAAAGCCGTCTTCTTCGCTATATAAATTCATTTCGCCAACTTGATTAAACTGCATTCCATAGCCATTGAAGAACTCAAAGTTTGCACTTGGGAATTTTGCAGTTAGAGTATCATCATAAGTTTTGTTTGCCCTTGCCAGAATTTCATCTTGACCTCTTGTGTCTACAATAAAATATGAGTATGGATCGGCAGAGAATTCAATATACTCTTCATCTCCACTAAATTCCATTCTAGTATAGTCAGTGCCAACAGTGTAATCTCCACCGTCAACCTGCATATAGCCAAGCTCAAAATCAACATCAAGCTCTATTGCGCTATCGCTTGAAGCAAACTCGTAATCTCCGCCAGATTTTCTTAATGTTATTTCTCCGCTAACATCAACAGAATAATCACTTTTTATGTTTGCGAAAGTTATAGCAAGGAAATAGAAATATTTTTCTCCATCATTAAGGTTAGTGCTGCCGTCAATTGAATCTGTTCCAGAACCTGAGCGAATGTGAGTAGCTTTATCTTTTATGATTGTAATGCTCTCAACATACTCCTTGCCCTCGCTCCATCTTGATCTAATAGATGTACCACGAATTGAGTCATATTCAGTTAGCATATAGTCAGCTGCTCTGCTTTCGTTCATTATTGTATCAACACCATCATGAACAGCAATCTCGTTTAGGATTGGGAAATAAATTGTTTCGCCAAATCTAACAAAATCATCATTTCCTATATCGTTATGGTAATACACAAAAAGTGTATCCTTTTCATCATCATTATCATTAGGGTTAATAATATACCCTGTTTCATCAATAGCTGCACCAATGTCCTCCTCTGGAATGTTATCAGCAAAAGATACAACATTCATCATAGAAGATATCATAAAAACAGCTAAAGATACCGTTAAAAACTTTCTCATTTAAATCCCTCCATTCTTTTCTCCTACATTGTATCATAGCTTGTCTAAAAAAGCAATATCATTTATATTTATAACCGCCTTCAAAATATCATCAATAACATCACCCAACAAA
>CAYJEV010000215.1:0-1611 GCA_964369265.1 uncultured Oscillospiraceae bacterium | reverse complement strand
TGTTTTGTATGACCATAAATGACACACCAAAAATTGATGCCTCAAAATGGTAGGGTGCGGCGCTCGACGCACCGTCGCACGAAAGTCAACACAATGCGTGATTGACAGGTCATTTGGCAGTTGAGCAAAATAGAGAGACTATAAAGATAGAGGAATTTTTTAAAAAAGGAGGGGCTGTTGTGAGGGAGATAGGCAAGTATAGGGTTATAAAGCAAGTTGATAAAAACTCACAAGGCTTCACCTATGAGGCAGTTGAGATAGACGGCGATAAAAGAGTGACTATTCATGAGTTTTTTCCGCATAACCTAGTAACAAGGGAGCAAGACAATATAGTTAAGCCAAAAGAAGAGAAGCTTGTTGTGTTTAAGTACCTTTTGGAGGATTTTATTGAGCTTTTTCACTTCCTTAAAAATGTTCCTAAAGGGCAACAAATGCATATGCCGAAGTTTGTTGAACTAATCAGAGAGAATAACACTGCTTATGGAGTTGTTGAATATGTCGAAGGGATAAGTTTAGAGGCGTATTTGCTTGAGCATGGAAGCAAGATGAAAGCTGAGGAGTTTATCTTGCTGATAGAGCCAATTTATGAGCTATTAAATTATCTTCATACAGTCGGAAGGCTGCATAGGGCAGTTTCGACTGATACGATAATTATTTCCGGAGATAACATAATTTTAGATGGGCTATATATTCCATCAGCTAGAACTTCAGGAAGCGAGCTTTCTCCAGAGCTAGAAGGAAATTACTATCCCCCTGATCAGCTAGACCCCTCTTTTTGGCAGAATGAATCGCTTGATGTGTATTCGTTTGCAGCTGTGTGCTTAAGGGCGATAACAGGCGTTACAATACCAGAAGCTAAAGCACGACAAAAAGGTAAAAACTATAGAGTTCCTAAAAATATTATTCAAAGCGATTTATTAAATGTGTTAAATCGCTCTCTTGCTTTGTCTAAAGAGCAAAGGCACAGAACAATATCCGATTTATGGAGGGAGATGTTATCGCCTCCGAAAATTGAAAGCGTTCTGGAAGAAAGCACTAAGAAGGTCGATATTATAATTGTGCTTATTTCAATAGTGTTTTTTACAGGAATGATATTTTGGTTAGCAAGCTTTGTGACACCAAATGAAAAAGAAATAAGCTCCTCTTCTGCTCCAGAAGCGCCATTGCCTGTTGTTTCAAGCTCTGAGGCTGTATTGGAGGAGGAAAGCAAACCTCTAGAAGCACCAAACTTTATTGGAAGGTACTACGATACAACTTTGATTAGTTATAGCGGAGAATATACTTTAATGCTTGACTGGGAGTATAGCGAAACTGAAAGACATGGCATTATTATCGCTCAAGATGTTCATGGATTTGATGAGTTTGGCAATCCTCAGTTGTGGTTATTAGTTAGCCTTGGAAGCGAATGGGCAACAATGCCAGATCTTAAAGGGCTAACCGAAGATGAGGCAACACGAATACTAACGTCATTAAGCATTCCATATTCAATTAGGCGCTCTGCTAATATTGCACATGATAGAGGTGTGGTGACAAGCACAAGCATAGAGGCTGGTGTCACCTTCTCAAGGAGAGATACAAGCGTCACAATAAATGTCGTTTTGTAAATCTAAC
>CAYJEV010000214.1:0-1698 GCA_964369265.1 uncultured Oscillospiraceae bacterium | reverse complement strand
GCTAAAATCGCCATCGTGACATAACTTTATGCTTGAACTAAAAGAATAGCGAGATAAAAAAACACCCATCAAGGCAGCGAAGCGGACCCTTGATGGCAAAAAAACTAGATGACAACACAAAATTAAAATATTTGCGATGTCATTTATGGTTTTGGGGCAACACGGACATATATTATAGCTAAAACATTTGCATTTTATAAAACAACAACAAAACAGTGTGAAACTCTGACTAGGTTTCACACTGTTTATTTTCGCTATGCTTATAAATACTTAACTACTCAAACCTGCCTTTCATGACAACAGCCTTATCCTTGATAGACTCTCTGCCTAAAGTGAAGCTGTCTGTTATGTCTAGGTTATCGTCTAAAACTAGCATGTCAGCATCAGCACCAACAGCAATGCACCCCTTAGCACCAGTCATGTCAAGTACCTTTGCTGGATTTGTCGTTAATAGCTTTATTGCCTTTTCTAACGGCAGAGCTTTTTTGCTAACAGCAAGCTTAATGAATTTGTGAAGGCTTGCTGGGTTTGCATATGTTAGCCCTACACACTCGCCTTTTTCATCAAATCTTGGCTGACTGCCATAAGCATCGCTAGATAAAGTTATATTCTCAATTGGTGCGTCTTGCTTTAGGAAGATAGCTAGCTTTTCTAGTATTTCTGCGTTATCCTCATCATCAATACTAGCAGTAAAGTCTACCATTCCTCCCATTTTAACAAACTTAATGCTGTCTTTTAGTAGTTTTTCATTCCTTCTAGCAACATGGGTTGGGAAAAATGTCTTAACAGGCAGGTCAGACTTCTTCAATGCCTTAAATACCCTGTCAAGCCCCTCTTTGCCTGCTCCCATATGTAGCGTTACAAAACCGCCTTTGCCTGAAATTAAGCCAGCTCGCCTTGTTGCAGTTCCCATTTCAATTAGCTGTTCAGTTGTCGGGTTAGAGCTTCTATGATCAGACATCGCAAGCTTTGCGCCAATAATCTCTTCAATTAACACTATATCTTTCTCCACACTGCCAAGTATTGTTGGAGAAGGATAGGCATAAGAGCCAGTTAGAGCATAACAGCTAAGACCTTCGTCCCTTAGTGCCTTAGCTTTAGTAACCAAATTTTCAACAGATCTAGTCACTCCATCTGTCCCCAAAAGACCAACAGTTGTTGTAATTCCGCTATTAACCAAAACACTAAGGCTTGCCTCTGGCACTCTTGAAGCAGGCCCTTGCTCGCCTCCACCTCCTGTTATATGTACATGCAAATCAATATATCCTGGAATTAGCTTTTTGCCACTAAAATCATAAATCTCGCAATCAGGGCAGTTATCATACCCTATTATACTATCGGAAATACGCTTTATCTTACTGCCCTCAATCAATACATCTTTCTTACCTATATATTCAGGTGTGTACACTTCTGCATTTTTTAGTAATTTCATCTAGCTATTCATCCTCCTTATTTTTAATTCTGCTGTATTTTAATATGCTATTATTCTTGTTAAAGCATAACATTGCCCACACCGTTCCTCAACAAAACCAAAAATGACATCGCAAATTGTAGCGGCGACTATTAGTCGCCATTTTAGTTTTTCACAATCCTCTGGTTTTGTTGCCATCAAGGGTCCGCTTTGCTGCCTTGATGGGTGGGTGCGGATAGTGCATTCCTCTGTTTATGGTCTAGTTAAGCTTTCACATGAACACACCC
>CAYJEV010000213.1:0-1710 GCA_964369265.1 uncultured Oscillospiraceae bacterium | reverse complement strand
ATGGGTATTTATCTTTCCTAACTTTGCTTTATTTGAAATGCCTTTATGGTTGTGGATATTATGGGCATCTTTTGGGATAAGTGGTGTTTTGTTAAGCTATAATAAGTTTTATGGTGGGGTTATTGCATTAATAATTCCTATTGCAGATTATATTTATTCTCTTAGCGGATATGCAGGCCATCGTCACGTAGACACATTACCTTACATAGTAGGATTGAGTATCTTTTATATAATTTGTGGCACTATAGTATATCAATGTAATAGAAAAGAAACTAGGCATCACTTTTAATTATTAGCATAGCAAAAGCAAGAACCCAATTACAAATAGCAATTTTTTATAAGGAACTATCAAACTATGGAGATTATTTATATCAGTGGAGAGAGGGAGTATCTAAGCGAGGATACCCTCCCTTATATGATGAGAAACAGGAAGCAGAATGTTTCTGTTATAATGCCGATGTATGGGGAGCTTCAGCTTAGATATTATGATAGGCTAGAGTTTAAGGGCAATATTGAGATTGATAATCTTTCTGTTGGTATTTTCCATATGGTGCATAACAGGCTCAGCTTTTATCTGCTTGAGAACACACATTTTTTTGGAGCTGGAAGATATTATAATGCCGATGGGGAGCTTGACAGATTTATTTTCTTTTCAAAAGCAAGCGCAAAGGCAGTTGAGATGTTAGCTCTTAAAGGAATTATCCACACAAAAGGCTGGCGAACTGCTGCTGTTCCATGCTTTTTAAAAGAGAAGCGCACCATCCTCTTTGAGCTAGAAAACCTTGAGGAGCAGTTCCCTATAACTAAAGCTGACTTTGAACGACACAATATTAAGCAGCCAATTTATGGGGGCAGCTTGTTAGCTGTTGGAATTGAGCAGTCTGACGAGCTATTAGTTGGGGAGAAGAATCTTTCACTCTATGCCCTTTCACCAAACTCACCTTTTAAGCTTGACAGCTTGCTTAGGCTATATAGGCATAAAATCCATTATATTTCAAAATATATAAACACTAAGAAATATAACCCTCTATCTGATAGCAGTTTAGAAGTAAATTTTGGAGTTAGGACTTTATTTAAAAGAAAGGCTAATGAAGAGGCGCTGGTTATTTCGGTTGATAAGGAAATAGTGGGAGCTGTTAGAGTTGATAGGGCGAGCGATGACTATATGAAGATGCTTGCCTGCGCTGATTTTGCGCATACTAGCCATCCTATGGAAGCAATGGCTTATGGGTGTATCCCTTTGCTAAAGTATAGCCCATGTCTGCCTGATTGTGTAAATGCTGGCAACTCTATTATTTATAGCAATTTGCCACCAATTGAAGAAGTTTTCAGAGATAATGAGAGGGTTGTGGAGCTTAGAAGAATGTGTTTAAAATCGGTTCGAGGAGAGAGAGAATATCTTGCTGATTTTATAAAACTATACGAAAATATTAGAGGTAAACATAGGTTTTAAAATAAGGAAAAGGAGTGTATGAAGATGAATTTTGAGAAGAGCTATAATAAAAGGCAAATGTGGAAAGCAATAACTGCTATTGTGTTAGTGGTTGTTGGAGCTGGTTGTTTTGCGCTTAGCACAGTTGTTGCTATGATTACAGTTGGCAAAGAATAGAGGCTTTTTAGACTAATGACTAAGGGGTTTCGCAGTAAACTTTTAGTGTTCCGTCAGGCTTACATAGAGTTTTGCTAAATTTTTTGCAAAAAATTTCAGCA
>CAYJEV010000212.1:0-1719 GCA_964369265.1 uncultured Oscillospiraceae bacterium | reverse complement strand
CTATCAAAAAGCAGGGGCGAACAATTTAAAGTTCGCCCCAAATATGGTCTATTTAGATAATAGCTCAATCGCTGTTTCAATTCTGCTAATTGCATCTTGTTTGCCAATAAAAGCAACAACCTCAATTGCGCCGCCAGGTGTGAACTGTTTGCCAGAGCAAGCAATTCTAACAGGCCATAACACATAGCCGTTCTTAACGCCAAGCTTTTCAACTAATGCAAATAGTGCGTTATGAATGCCATCTGTTGAGAAATCCTCTAGCTCTTTAATAACAGGTAACACCTCTTTTAGAACTTCAAGAGCAGTCTCTCTATTAGTCTTCATCTTCTTAGAGATGAAAAGATCAAGGTCATACTCAGGAAGCTTGTCTAAGAAGTCAACTTGCTCAGGGATATCGCTTAGCACTTCGCAACGTGGCTGAACAACACTAGCGATGAACGCAAGATCAACATCCTCACGAGTTATAGTTTGTTTCATCCAAGGTGTCGCCATCTCAAGGAACTTTTCAGGTGCTAGAGCCTTAATATATTCAGAGTTAATGTATTTTAGCTTAACTGGATCAAAGATTGAAGGGGATTTTGAAACGTCATAAATTGAGAATGCCTCAACCATCTCTTCAAGCGTTAATATTTCCTTGTTGTTTCGAGGGCTCCAGCCTAAAAGAGCAATATAGTTAAGCACAGCTTCTTTTAAATATCCCTTGTCAATTAAGTCTTGATAAGAAGCATCGCCATTTCTTTTTGAAAGCTTTTGTGTGCTATCTTTCATAACAGGAGGGCAGTGAAGATATTTTGGTATCTCCCATCCAAATGCCTCGTATAGAAGGTTGTATTTTGGAGCGGAAGAAAGATATTCTGTTCCTCTAATAACTGTTGTAATTTCCATTAGGTGATCGTCCACAACGTTTGCGAAGTTGTATGTTGGCATACCATCTCTTTTGATTAGAACTTGATCATCAAGAGAAGCGCAGTCAACTGTTATATCGCCAAAAATTTCATCGTGGAAAGTAACAGTGCCTTCGTCTGGAATTTTTTGTCTAACAACAAACTGCTCGCCAGCCTTAATTTTAGTATCGATTTCTTCTGCAGTTAATCTTAGGCAACGTCTATCATACTTTGGCGCAATACCAGAAGCCTTTTGAACGGCTCTGCTCTCTTCAAGAGTTTCTTTGTCGCAGAAGCATCTATAAGCATGGCCGCTATTTATAATGTCTGCGCAGTGTTTAGCGTATATTTCTTTTCTATCGCTTTGGATGTAAGGGCCGAAATCTCCCCCAACATCAGGGCCTTCGTCCCAGTTAAGGCTAGTTTCTCTAAGTGTGTTATAGATAATATCCATAGCGCCTTCAACGAATCTATCTTGGTCAGTGTCTTCTATTCTTAATAAGAAAGAGCCGCCCTCTTCTCCGCTTTTAGCAGCAAGATAAGCATATAAAGCTGTTCTTAGGTTACCAACATGCATATATCCTGTTGGACTTGGTGCAAATCTAGTTCTTTGATGTTTATGATTAAGCATTTTAAATCCTCATTTCTATAATTTCTATACCTATAATATTTTAGTCTAGTTTAGTTATATTGTCAATAGCTAGGTTTTATTTTAATAATCTACAATGCCTTGTTATTGGGTTAATGGAGAATGGGCTTCGCACAAAACTTTGAGTGTTTCGTCAGGTAGATTAAAAGTTTTGCTAAATTTTTTTCAAAAAATTTCAGCATCAAA
>CAYJEV010000211.1:0-1738 GCA_964369265.1 uncultured Oscillospiraceae bacterium | reverse complement strand
GGGGCAGCCCTTTGATGCTGAAATTTTTTGAAAAAAATTTAGCAAAACTTTTACTAAGCCTGACAGAACACTAAAAGTTTACTGCGAAGCCCCTTAGTCATTCACCTTTCACCATTAGTCATTAGTATAACAAAGCCTAAACTCCCTCTTTAACCGAAACATCAGAGTAACAACCCTTTGAACTAACTGCAACTGCCTTTACTAAAAGCTTATCAAGCTCAATTCCAAGCTCCTCAAGATCAATTGGTGATGTGTATACTTTCGCATCTAAGCTGTATCTTGGGTCGCTGCCATCAAGTGTGTAATACACAGCATATGTGTTAGCCCCAGCCTCAAGCTCTAACCCAGAAGCTGTAAACGCAAAGCCTACATCAGCTGGTTTGTTGCCTGATTTAATAATGGAATGTACGCCAGCGCTTCTCGCAGACAACACAAACGCATCATAAATCCATCTCCCCTCAACAATTGCACCGCTAACACCAGGTGCATCCTCGTGCATTCTAGAATCTTTCAGCTTGTTTGGAAACAGAACAGCATTTCTTTGAAACGCCACCATTTCAAACTCTTCTGGCATTAAGCTTGTCGGTACTTTAACAATAGAAAAGCCTAACACTGAACCCACAACCCCTCTAGTTAGCGCCTCTTTTGCAAGCACATCGACAGCTAAAAAGTCAGGAGATAATCTAATTGCGCTATAAATAGCTGGCGTTACAACAATGTATCTGTCATTTAATGGAACAAATTCCTCATCAAATGCTGTGCCAATTTTTGAAATCTCCTCCATAACATTATCTGGCGTTATTGAAGCTGTCACAATCGAGCTTTTCCCAGCAAGCTTGCAAATCCTGTCAAGAGAATACGCTTCAATAGTCGGCACAACCCTTTCTGCAATCTGCAAAGCCATCATCTTGCCAGCCTGTTTTGCATACATCTGCTCGCTGTTATTCCCCTTGTCGATGATGAAGGTGAACGCCTTATCCTGCGATAAAAGAAGCTCCTGTACATTATCCCCCATCTCTTCAGCCACACCAAAGCGTGAGCTGCCATTTCTAACATAATCCACCAAAGGAACAGTAATTGGTGTGAACACCCTAATTCCCTTAACCCCTGTGAACTCAAAGCTATTATCTCCCTTATCGCTCACCATTGCAGAGCTGTTATAGCTTGATGCGATTTGTTCTGAATATTTAATTGCTAAATTAACTGACATATTTTCGTCCTCCTAATTATACTATTTGTTATTTTTGTTTATCATTTTACACTTTTCGTTTTTTACTCTCGCTATTTCTTTTGTCAAAGCATATAGCTTGTTCACGATAGCGATTGTAGTTTAAGGATATTGTACGTAGAGCATTGGTTAAAGTATTGTGTCGATACCTACATCACCCCTAACACAAATAACATCGCTAATTGTAGCGGCGACTATCAGTCGCCATTTTAAGTTTTGTGCTATCATCTAGCTTCTTTGCCATCAAGAGTCCGCTTCGCTTACTTGATGGGTGTTTTTTAATCTCGCTATTCTTTTAGTTCAAGCATAAAGTTATGTTACGATGGCGATTTTAGCTTAAACATAAATTTCGCTGTGCCTTGACTGACCTTTTACGAAAACGGAAGCTAGTTAAGCTTTCACCCTGTCGTCACACCAACTTTTGCTTAGACTTAAAACTTTTGTGCTTGTCTTGTTTTTAATGTGAAAGCTGTTAGGTTCTCTATGTATAAACCAAACTTAAGGTCGTTT
>CAYJEV010000210.1:0-1815 GCA_964369265.1 uncultured Oscillospiraceae bacterium | reverse complement strand
AATAGTAGGGTGCGGCGCTCGACGCACCGTCGCACGCAAAACTCCATACACTTTTGGCATATAGTTTGGTTTTGTCATTTAATGTTTTGCCAAGGGTAGAAAATCACCAAATACACTAAACTACAAATGACACCACAATGGAAAGCGGTGTCATTTTTTGGTTAATTTTATGAAGACTAAGGCTGTATAACTCCTCTGATTATTGCGTTTTCGATTGAGAAGTCCCAAGAAGAAACTGTGGTTAATAAGTCGCAGTTGTGAAGCCCAATTTCGCCACTATAGGTTATAAATGAGTCAATGAGTATTATTTGAGCCTCAGCTGTTAGTGGGTCAGAAGGATATAGCTTGACAGTTCTGCTGCTAATTTTAGAGCCAGATGAATAATTCACTCTAACTAATAAATAATTAGAGCCTATTTCGGCAACCAATCCCCTTCCCATTGTCTTTTCGCCAACAAAGGACATCAAAGGCTCTAGTAAGGTGTTCATGTGCTGAACTTTATTTTCGCAAGAAAGCCTTTTATAAGCTATAATTTTGTATTGTTGTCTTCTTAGCTTTGAGGCAATTGCAAGCATTAAAGCAAGCTTGTTTTCGCCTCCGTCTTCTTGCTCATACTTCTTTTTGAACACAAGCATTTTCTTTGCCTCAACCATTATTGTCGAAAGCACAACACCAGGAAGTGAAAAGACAATTATTAGCATTAACACAACAACAGTATATGAAAACTCCCTAAACCAGCCATAATCCGCTGGAATATTAACAACAGCAGTGTATATGCTTGCGCTTATCATGTTAAATGAAACAGAAGATAGTACAGGAAAGAACACCGATTCATGAGGCATTAGTTGATATGAATATCCAATTAAAAGGCTTGCAAATAAAGTGTATAGCATAAACGGATATAGCATAAAGAACCACATAATAACAGAGTTTAATTCTCCTCTTCCAACTGTGTTCATAGTTGCAAGGTATAAAAGATATGTCGCCGGCATCATCAACGCCCCAGTCAGCAAGACTAACAAAATCTGCTTTATTCGCTTTTTGTAAATGCTATAGACAACGCCAACTAACATAAACCCAAGAAGCAAGCTGATCATTATAGAAAAGCCCCTCGATTGATATAAAGCTATATACCTATCTTCGTTTATATAAAAATAAATGCCTCCAGAAACTAACAAAGCTATCCCAAATATAAACTTAGGTTGAAGGGTATTAATGGCTATTACTCTAAGCGCTGTAAGTATTGTTATTACAAAATTTATAAATCCACTATAAAATATATCGACTATCATTTTAAGGGTTATCTGCATTTTTTCATAAGCAGTTTCAGGCTTTTTGTATCCCTCTTCCTTGAACTGGCAAAGCAAAAGTGCAGCTGCAGCTCCATTAACAGAGCCCTCTTCCCCTTTTTCAAAGAAGGCAACTGCGTTTTTGTTATTTCCGCTTCCATTATAAACAGCCTCATTGTCAAAATGCCCAACTAAGCTTGCAGAACCAAAAATGCCTCTATATATCCTATTCCCTTTTATATATCCAACAGGCTCTTTGACAGCTCCATTTACTCTATAAACTATTCTCCCAAGGCAAGAGCCTATATGTCGTCCTTCATTATTAAAAATCATTGATGAATGATATCCAGCGATAAAATCGCCATTTGTATTATAAAGCATTTAAACCCTTCCTCCCGCTTTTAGTATTTATTACCATTATACTACAAGGTAGTACAAAATGCAACGAAAGCTTGTACTTAAAGAGCTAAATTTACTATTCTTTAATTAACAAGCCTTGCTTGTAATTTGGGAGGTGATTTAATGA
>CAYJEV010000209.1:0-1843 GCA_964369265.1 uncultured Oscillospiraceae bacterium | reverse complement strand
AACGGTACGAAATTCCCTACAACGTCGCACAGAAACCACCACAAGAAACAATGGACATCTACCCCTACAATGTCCGTTCGCAAAAATTACCGATTAAACAAAAAAAGAAAGAGAGAATTAAGATGAGAGAGATAGAAGCTAAAAGGCCATATAGGCATTTCAAGGGAAAATTATATTATGTGCATGATATTGTTATGCATACAGAAACTAGCGAACTAATGGTGTCTTACCAAGCTTTGTATCCGCCTTATGGGATGTTTGCTAGGCCGCTCAATATGTTTTTGGAGGAAGTCGAGGAAGGAAGGCTTGATAATATCACAGGTCAAAAATATCGTTTTGAGCTGTTAGTATAGCCACTTACACATAAAATGACATTGCATAAAAAGCGATGTCATTTTTTATTATTTCATCAAAATTTATTCACAACGCAACAAAACCCTTTACAAACCTATAATTTCCATATATTATATTTAAGTGAAGAGGTAAAAGCGAATAGTGAATAGTGTTGGTGTCGCTTTGCGACATTTCAAATGACTTGCAGTCGGCTTAAAGTCTTGATATAGCTTGCATTTTTCAATCCATCACGAAGTGATACATTAATTTTTCACTTTTAATTCTTCATTTTTCACTAAGTCAAATATAAATGATAAAAATCATTTGTTTTATATAACATATTAAATTAAGTTTGGAGATTTAACATGATAAATTTTGCATTAACACTGCTTTTAGCTTTTATTATAGGAAGCTTGTTTTTAAAGCTTAAAGTTCCTGGCGGAATGATGATTGGGGCGATTATAGGCTCTGGCATTTTGGGAATAGGCTTTGAGATGGCATACATGCCCTCAGAAGCTAGAATACTTGCCCAGATGGCATCAGGGGCTTTTATAGGTGTTGGAATTTCAAGAGAAAACCTCACTAACTTAAAAACGCTTTGGAAACCGACCTTAGTTATGCTAATGATGATGTTATCTCTTAATGTGTTTATGGGATTTGTGCTTTACTGGATAAGCGATATGGACTTAATAACGAGCTTGTTATCAGCCGTTCCAGGAGGCATGACAGACATACCTATAATCGCAGAAGATATGGGCGCTAATGCAACACAAGTTGCGCTAATGCAGTTTTGCAGAAT
Organism: uncultured Oscillospiraceae bacterium; assembly: GCA_964369265.1. GTDB lineage: Bacteria > Bacillota > Clostridia > Oscillospirales > Ruminococcaceae > DAMCAP01. The sequence continues at coordinate 711 of CAYJEV010000209.1, read as the reverse complement.
GTGTGCAGGGCTTGGCATTTTCCCTAGCCTTATAAAATATGTTGGCAGAAATGAAGAGAACATTGACAAAGGCGAAATGGGATTAAAGCGAGCTGAATATTCCCACAAAGGCTTTGCATTAACAATAGTAATTGCATTTTTAGGGGGGATTTTTGGATATTTCACAGGCATCCCAGCTGGAACGCTGCTTTTTTCTTTAGTGGCTGTTGTTATATTTAAGCTATACATACCAACTCTTACACTACCAAAATTCATGGTAAGAACAGCGCAACTTCTTGCTGGAGCATATATCGGAACTGCTATAGGGCCTGATGACCTAGCGTTTATGCCAGCTTTAATCATACCTGCTATTATATTAGTTACTGGCTATTTTATTTCTTGTTTTATTATTTCTGCTGTGTTACACAAAAAATTTGGCTTCAATTTAAAAGAGGCTATGCTTTGTGCAACTCCTGCTGGTGCGTCCGACATTGTTTTAATTAGTGCCGATATAGGTGTTAACAGTCCTGATGTGGTAGTGCTTCATTTTACAAGAATGCTTGCTGCTGTTTCTATATTCACACAAGTGTGTTATCTAGTTGCTTTTGCGTTTATGAAGTAATGACAATCGACTAAGGAGTTTCGCAGTAAATTTGCAGTGTTCCGTCAGGCTTAGTAAAAATTTCAGCATCAAAGGGCTGCCCCTTTGGCGCTTTCCGCAGAAAGCGAAAC
>CAYJEV010000208.1:0-1875 GCA_964369265.1 uncultured Oscillospiraceae bacterium | reverse complement strand
TAAGCCTGACGGAACATTGCAAGTTTAGCGCGAAACCCTTTAGTCATTAGTCTAACAAAGCACTCAAAATAAGTAATGACACGGTGTCATGGAAAATTTTCCCATGACACCGTGTCATTTTGTTTTTTAATATAAATTTTAAAAGAATTCTTTTTCTAAGTAGTCATCATAATTGCCTAAGAAGTCAATAACAGTTCCGTCAGCTTTAAAGTGAACAATTCTGTTTGCAACAGTTGAAATAAGCTGGTGGTCGTGTGAGCTGAAGATAACAACGCCTTTAAAATCGGAAAGCCCGTTATTCACAGCAGTTATTGATTCTAGGTCAAGATGGTTTGTAGGTTGGTCAAGCATTAAAACGTTTGAAGAGAACAGCATCATTCTTGAGAACATACATCTCATCTTTTCGCCACCAGAAAGAACCTTAACATCTTTATACACATCATCCCCAGAGAATAGCATCTTACCTAAAAATCCTCTTAGGTAGCTTTCGTGTGTGTCACTGGAATATTGCTCTAGCCATTTGATGATAGAAAAATCTACATTTTCAAAAAACTCTGTGTAGTCAGCTGGGAAGTATGACATAGTCGCAGACACACCCCATTTAAAAGATCCACTATCAGGCTCAATTTCTTCTGCAAGAATTTTAAATAATGTATTGCTTACAAGGTCGTTTTCACAAACAATAGCAACCTTATCATTCTTTGATAAACGAAGATTAAAGTTATCAAGCAGCTTAACGCCACCAACTTCTTTTGTTAAACCTTCAATTGATAGTATTTCTTTTCCAAGCTCTCTTTCAGGAGTAAAGCCAATGAAAGGATATTTTCTTTTAGAAGCTGGCATTTCCTCAACAGTGATTTTATCTATAAGTTTTCTTCTGCTGGTTGCTTGTTTTGATTTAGATTTATTAGCAGAGAATCTTGTAATAAAGTTTTGTAGCTCTTTTATTTTTTCTTCTGCCTTTTTCTTTTGGTCATTTAATAGTCTTTGCATTAGTTGGCTTGACTCATACCAGAAATCATAGTTACCAACATACATTTTTATTTTTCCAAAGTCAACGTCTACAATATGAGTACAAACGTTGTTTAAAAAGTGTCTATCATGGGATACAACAATAACAGTTCCCTCATAGTCCATTAAGAAATCCTCAAGCCATGCAATTGACTTAATATCAAGTCCGTTTGTAGGCTCGTCCAAAAGGATAATATCAGGGTTACCAAAAAGAGCTCTAGCCAGCAAAACTTTAACCTTATCTTTTTCAGATATGTCAGACATTAAAGAGTATAGAACTAAATTGCTTTCAAGACCTAAGCCTGAAATTAGTTTTCCAGCGTCAGTTTCAGCTTCCCATCCGCCAAGCTCAGAAAACTCAGCCTCAAGATCAGCAGCGATATTTCCATCTTCCTCGCTAAAGTCTTCTTTTGCATAAAGCTCATCTTTTTCTTTTAGAACTTGATATAGTCTTTCATTGCCTTGTAGGATTGTTTCAAAAACAGTTAACTCTTCATAACCATAGTGGTCCTGCTTTAAAACAGACATTCTTGTTTTTTCAGGAATTGAGATTGTTCCTCCAGAAGGCTCAAGCTCCCCTGAAAGCAAGCGTAAAAATGTTGACTTACCTGCTCCATTCGCCCCAATAACTCCATAGCAGTTACCAGAATTGAAAAGTAAATCAACCTCTGAGAATAAGTTTTGCCCACTAAAACCTAGTGATAAATTTGATACAGTTATCATCTATTGCTCCATTCTAATATATAACATTAATCGTATCTTTTAATTATATCAATATAAAAATACACTGTCAACTCTTTTTTATCTTCTTTGTCGCGCCTTGTTTTATACAATGATAAAATAATTAATGACACGGTGTCGTGG
>CAYJEV010000207.1:0-1898 GCA_964369265.1 uncultured Oscillospiraceae bacterium | reverse complement strand
CGGTTTTCTTTTGCTTAGCTTTTCTTTTTTCCAAAAGAAAAGTAAGTTTCGCTCATTGCGATGAACGCCAAAGGGGCAGCCCTTTGATGCTGAAATTTTTTAAAAAAATTTAGCAAAACTTTTACTCTACCTGACGGAACACTGCAAGTTTAGTACAAAACCCCTTAGCCATTTACTATTAGTCATATTTTATTACTTCTTGCAGTATTTTATTATCATTTCAAGGGCATTTGACTGTGAATTAAAGCGAATTAGCTCCCTATCATCAACTCTGCCCCTAGCCAGTTTTAGCTCACGAACTTCTTCATAATCATCTGCAACTAAAGCTACATAAACCAGCCCAACAGGCTTTTGCTCTGTTCCTCCCTCAGGGCCCGCAATTCCAGTTATAGAAACAGCAACCTCAGAACCAGTCAGATTTTTAACTCCATAAGCCATCTCTAAGGCTGTTTCTTTTGACACTGCTCCATGTTCTTTTAAGGTATCGCTTGAAACTCCAAGAACCTTTTCTTTTGCCTCGTTTGAATAGGAAATAACACCACCACAAAATACAGAAGAGCTTCCTGAAATTTCTGTTATTCTGCCTCCAAGTCCTCCTCCTGTACAGCTTTCTGCAACAGAAAGGGTGATTTTCTTCTCCTTAAGGCATTTAACAGCTCCCTCTTGAAGCGAGCTTAAATCAAAGCCATACACATTATTCGGATATATATTAACTATCTCATTCACAACTGGATCAGTTAGCTTTAGGGCTTCCTCTTTTGTACTAGCCTTAGCGGTCACACGAAGGATTACTTCTCCTGTTTTGGCATATGGCGCAATAGTTGGGTTAGTGGCGTTGATCATCATATCTTTTAGCCTATCTTCAATGGTTGACTCGCCAACACCATATATATTTATAACTCTTGAAGCAAGCACAGAATCGCTTCTGCTTTCAAGATACTTCCTAACCTCATTATCAAACATTGGCATCATCTCTCTAGGAGGGCCTGGCATTAGCACAACTGCCTTTCCCTTCCCCTCAACAATACAACCAGGAGCTGTTCCAAAAGGATTTTTAAGCACTATAGCCCCTTTTGGCATCATAGCTTGCTTTAGGTTGTTATCTGTCATTGGCTTTCCATATCTTTTAAAAAACTCTTTAAGGTTAGCAAGGCTCTCCGAGTGCATTTCCATTTCGAGAGAGAAGTATTCAGCGACAGTTTCTTTTGTTAAGTCGTCATATGTTGGCCCTAAACCGCCAGTCATAAACACTATATCGCTTCTATCAAGCGCAATGTTAAGCGCTGTTTTAAGCCTTTGCGGATTGTCCCCAACAACTGTGTGATGATAGACATTCACAGCATACTCAGAAAGCCCCTTAGCTATATAGCTAGAATTTGTATTGATTGTATCTCCAAGCAACAATTCCGTACCCACACATAAAATTTCTGCGTTCATCTGAATTCCTCCCTATTTTTAATCTCTCGATTTTTTAAATTGCTATTATTTTTATTTAAGCATCCATTTTTCTCACAATGTGGAAATGACATTCCTTGCACTAAAACATATGTACCTCACAAAACCCTAAATAACTTCAAAACCAAAATGACCTGTCAATCGTTCCTTGTTGTGATTTCTGTGCGACGTTGTGGGAATTTCGTGCCGTTATGGCGATTTTCGTACGACGGTGCGTCGAGCGCCGCACCCTACCATTTTGGGGGCATCAATTTTTGGTGTGTTATTTATGGTTATACAAAACTAAAAATGACATTGCGCATTGTAGCGGCGACTATTAGTCGCCATTTCCCATTGTCACCATCAAAATCCATCGCCAAAGGTAATACCAATATTATCAACTTCGGATTATTCGGGCGAACACATAGGTTCGCCCCTACTTTGTTGCCATCAAGGCTCCGCTC
>CAYJEV010000206.1:0-1925 GCA_964369265.1 uncultured Oscillospiraceae bacterium | reverse complement strand
TTTCTCTTAGCATAGTAAGGAATGTTGGATGTTCATTTACATCTATAAGCACTCTCTTGCCATCAAAAAAAGCTTTTGTATTGCTCATCATTCCGCCAGTTGCTGGATTTATCTTTGAAATAACAGCTATTACCTTGCTCCACTCGCCAAAAGGCTTGATATCTGCTGGATTTATAGCTGGCTCTTCTTTTTTAACTATCTGCTTAGGAGCTTCAACCTTCTTGGCAGGAGAAGCTGCCTGTTGCTTTGGAACAGTCCCCTCTGCAACTTGTAATAGAACTGAACTTATTTTTCTCTCAAGAGCTTCCACTCTCAAAGCTAATTCAGTGTTTGAATCAATTTTGAAGTCAGCCTCAGCCATCTTAATCATAGTAATCTCAAGCTCTAATCTCTTAGTCACAGATTTAGTCATTGCAGCCTTAAAGTCGCTTAATATGCTAATATAGCCCATTATCTCAGCAAGGCTAACACCACTAGCCTGCTCTTTAAGTCGCCCTAAATAGCTAGGCAAGCAGCTAATAAGCTCAGTTGGATCATCAATACTCTTGCAAAGCAGCAAGTTTCGATAGTGAACTAAAAAACCATCACCTATTTTAGAGGGCTCGGAGCTTCCAGTCAATATCTTGTCAAGCCTATTTAATAAGCCAGATACATCACCCTGCTTTACCATATCAGCAAGTTCTATATAAGTGTCGTAAGAAAGAATTCCAACAGCCTCATTAACAAGTTGTTCAGTTATCTCTTTCCTATTGGCAGAACACACATCAAGAAGAGAAAGCGCATCTCTCATTCCTCCCTCACTAATAAGGGCGATAGCCTTTGCTCCATCTTCTGTTATATCTATATTTTCAATCTCGCTTATCTCTAACAATCTGTTTGTCACATTTTCAACGGATATTCTACCAAAGTCAAATCGCTGACAACGTGATATGATAGTCGGCAAAACTTTATGAATTTCAGTTGTTGCTAGTATAAATATTAAATGTTCTGGTGGCTCTTCAATTATCTTTAACAATGCATTAAATGCATTATTCGATAACATATGCACTTCATCTATTATATACACCCTATACTTGCCCTTAACAGGCATATAAACAGCCTGCTCAATTAGCATTCTAACATCCTCAACCTTACTATTAGATGCAGCATCCATTTCAGTAATATCTAAGAATGAGCCTTTTTCAACCTCAACACAGTTCTCACACTCGCCGCATGGATTTCCTCCATTGCGATTTAAGCAGTTAACTGCTTTTGCTAATATCTTAGCACAACTAGTTTTTCCTGTTCCTCTTGGTCCTGTGAATAAATAAGAATGTACAAACTTGCCCTCAGCCACTTCTCGGCTTAATATGCTTGTTATATGTTCTTGACCAATTACTTCATCAAATCCATTAGGTCGGTATTTTCTATATAACGCTAAGTACATTTTCTATACCTCCAAATTTCTTTAGTTCTTTTAAAATAGCAGAACATATCCACATTCTCTCATACGAATTGTAGGTTTGCTGCGGCACATGGCTTTTGGGCTTAATGCTGCTCGGTTCCCCGCCTGACATGGTTCGCTCTAAACACATTGCACAGGACCCACAACCCGTATGACAAAACACGATTCTGCTCTGCTGACTTTAGAATTATACTATATTTTTCTCGTCTTTTCAAGTCTTTTTTTAAAATTTTAATCCTAACCACGTTTTTATTTAATTATAGTTTAGAATTATATTCTAAGTGCCCTTAAATTTTAAAGCTATATGCTACACAGCCGCTTTGCAAACAAATAATTATAGGCTGAATAAGCTTTCTATCACAGCCTATAGTTATATACTTTTTTGCTCCAAGGCATGGTAACTATTGATATAAAACACACATACTAAATCACACACCAGTTTGTCAAGCCTTTTTGAATATGTTTTTAAATCCGAGTATAG
>CAYJEV010000205.1:0-1944 GCA_964369265.1 uncultured Oscillospiraceae bacterium | reverse complement strand
ATAGGTAATGTATCGCCTTTGGCGATGGATTTTGATGGTGACAATGGGAAATGGCAACTATTAGTCGCCGCTACAATTGGCTATGTCATTTAACATTTTGTGTAATACACAAAACACCACAACATTGTAATAAGAAAAAGACATTGCCGAGATAAAAGGCGATGTCTTTTTTTGTTGAGTGATATGATATTGTCAAAATATAGTAAATTTAGCGATTAAATATAAAACAATAGATTACTTATAAGGAAAATTTATACTAAAAATTAGTAAGTTTAAGGTAATTTTACAAATAACTATTGTAAAATTGACAATTAAGAATTATAATGAAAAAGACGAAATGTCAACTAGAATTATAAATAAATATTTAGAGGAGAATGGTTATGGCAATTAAAATTGGAATTAACGGTTTTGGTAGAATTGGTAGACTTGTGTTCAGAGCGGCTGTGGCAAATCCAAATTTTGAGGTAGTTGGAATAAACCATTATAATATGGAAAGCGACTATGCTGTTTATTTAGCAAAATACGATACAGTTCATGGTCGTTTTAATGGCGAGATTGAAGCTGGTGAGGGAGCTATTGTTGTTAATGGCAAGAGCATTCCTCTATACACAAAAGAAAATCCAGCAGACATTCCTTGGGGCGAGTGTGGAGCGACATATGTTGTTGAGTGTACTGGAAAGTTCAACACAACAGAAAAATCTGCTGCACATATAAAGGCTGGCGCAAAGAAGGTTATTCTTTCTGCTCCTGCAAAAGATGCTGAAACACCAACATTTGTTATGGGTGTAAACCAAGATAAGTATAATAGCGACATGCTTGTTGTTTCCAACGCTTCCTGCACAACAAACTGCCTTGCTCCACTAGTTAAGGTTATCAATGATAACTTTGGCGTTGTTGAGGGCTTAATGACAACAGTTCATGCAGTTACTGCTTCTCAAAAGATAGTTGACGGCACTTCTCGTAAGGACTGGAGAGGCGGAAGAGCTGCTCATGGCAACATTATCCCATCTTCAACAGGAGCTGCTAAGGCTTGCGCATTAGTTATTCCTGAAATTAAAGGCAAACTAACAGGAATGGCTTTTAGAGTTCCAACTCTTGATGTTTCAGCTGTTGACTTAACTGTTAAGCTTGCAAAATCAACTACTTATGATGAAATTTGCGCTAAGATTAAAGAAGCTTCCGAGGGAAGCATGAAAGGCATTTTAGGCTATAGCGACGAGCTATTAACTAGCTCCGATTATATCGGCGACAGCAGAGCATCTATCTTTGATGCAAAGGCTGGCATTATGCTTGGCGACAGTTTTGTTAAGCTTGTTTCCTGGTATGATAATGAATATGGCTACAGCTGCCAAATCCTAAAAATGTTAGAGCATATGTCTGCTGTTGATAATAAATAATTATAATAAAAAGGGGCGGCCAACACGGTCGCCCCTAATATTTTGTGCAATTAGAATATTTTATTGAAAAATAATATTAAATATTTAATAATTATAGACAAGATGAATTTCTATCTTTTAGGATAATTATTATATAGTTTTAAGAGTAGATAGCTAACCTAAAAGCTCCTCATAGGATACTTTAAAGAAGTTAGCTAGCGCCTTAACCTCATAATCTGGAACAAACCTAATACCATTTTCAATTCTTAGTATTGTTAAATCAGTGAATTCATATCCTTCGAGCTGTAATTTTGTAGCGAGTTGTTTTTGTGTTAGCTTGGATTTTAATCTAAGCTCTTTCACTTTTTCACCGATAATATTTTTTGACTCACCATTCCAATATATTTTCATAAAGCCTCCAAAACTTCTAAAGTTGAAATTATATTATTGATTTTATGCTGAAAATCAAATATAATACTTCTAAAGATGAAGTTTAGGAGGTGAAATTTTGGAAAATTATAAAGAAATGTACTATACAAATTGTAGCGGCGACTAGTAGTCGCCATTT
>CAYJEV010000204.1:0-2004 GCA_964369265.1 uncultured Oscillospiraceae bacterium | reverse complement strand
TGCGGAAAGCGCCAAAGGGGCAGCCCTTTGATGCTGAAATTTTTTGCAAAAAATTGAGCAAAACTTTTACTAAGCCTGACGGAACACTCAAAGTTTTGTGCGAAATTCCTTAGTCATTAGCCATATAAAACCCTCAGCTTTAAAACTCTTCATTAAAATATATTGACCTATGCTTTGCTTATATGGTATAATGAAAATTACGTAAGCTGAAATGTAACATTTATTTATAGATAGATATTGAAAGGGAAAGAAATGGCAGAAATTGTAGGGATAAGGTTTAAAGATGTTGGCAAGATATATTATTTTTCGCCACAAGGCAAAAAATTGCAAATAGGCGAGAAAGTTATAGTCGAAACTGTTAGAGGCGTTGAGTGCGGAATGGTGGCGATAGCCAATAGAGAGGAAAATGATGATAATATCACCTCACCACTAAAGCCAATAATCCGCTTAGCGACCAAAGAAGATGAAAAACAGCTTTTGGTTATAGCCGAAAAAGAAAAGGAAGCCTTCAAGATTTGTGAGCAGAAAATAGCTGAACACGCCCTTGAAATGAAGCTTGTTAATATTGAATATACCTTCGATTGCAATAAAATTTTATTTTATTTCACTTCTGAGGGAAGAGTCGATTTTAGAGAGCTTGTTAAAGATCTTGCTTCTGTTTTTAGAACAAGAATTGAGCTTAGACAAATCGGCGTTAGAGATGAGGCGAAAATGCTTGGGGGAATTGCTGTTTGTGGGCGTGAATTTTGTTGCTCAAGCTTTTTAGGCGAATTCCAGCCTGTTTCAATAAAAATGGCGAAAGAGCAAGGCTTGTCACTAAACCCAACCAAAATTTCAGGCAGCTGCGGCAGACTAATGTGCTGTTTAAAATATGAGCAGAGCTCTTATGAACATCTTCTAAAAACAACTCCAAAGGCTGGTGCGATTGTTGCAACTTCTGATGGAAAGGGTGTTGTAACTGAAGTTAGCTTGTTGACTGGGTTTATAAAGGTTAGTTTTGAGAAATCTGGTGGCGGTATTAAGCCTTTCCACAAAACAGAGGTTAAAATACTAAAAGACGGCTATATTAAAGTTGATAGAGATGAAGCTCAAAGCCTTAAAGGTCTTGAGAAATAAGCTTAATGCTGTAATAAAAGTTAAAATAGGGAATGGCTGAGCCATTCCCTATAATTATGCCATCTATAATAATTGAACTAATAAAAAGTGGGCAGCTGGAAGAGTTAGAAGAACTATAACAGCAAGGATTTGTGTTCGCTTTTGTTGTTTTTTCTCTTCTTCTGTTTTTTCGAGAAGCTTGCCATTCTTTCTAAAAAACTCCTCAAAAGATTTTAAGTCGCCTTTTGTGAAAGTGTTATTTCTGATTATAAATGCATGCAGATTTTCTCGAATTAAAAAGCTGCGTTTTTTTGTGACAACAACTGTTTTAATATCTGATAAATTCCAAACTAGAGTTTCATTATCATAAGTCATTGTAGCTTCTTCTTCAAAGATGCATATCTTTGATGGGGAGGCGTTTTTATGCTTTTTTCTAGTGAGAACTCTAATGAAATAAAGCATTCTTGGGATGTTGCTTAAAGCAAGGGCAAAGAATGCTAGTGTTGAAAAGAATGCATTAAACGCAAACATGCTAGCAGACTCATAATCAAAAAACAACCACAAGCTTCTCCACATGATATTGTAATACACTATCATAAATATAATCGCCAAAGCTATTCTATTGCCTTTAACAAAGCCATTCTGCTGATATGCGACCAGATCCTTTTCATCAGCTAAAAACTCAAATTCAAATAAACTATTCTGCTCCATTTTTCCTCCAATAATTTTGTTGCCTTTTATTTGCAATGATGATATATAAAAAAGTCCGAGTATATTGTTTGCACAAAATATCAAATGACATCGCAAGTTGTAGCGGCGACTATCATTCGCCATTTTAAGTTTGTGTGTTGGCATCTGGTTTTTCTGCCATCAAGGCTCCGCTTTCGCTTACTTGATGGGTGTTTTTTA
>CAYJEV010000203.1:0-2026 GCA_964369265.1 uncultured Oscillospiraceae bacterium | reverse complement strand
TGATGCTGAAATTTTTTGAAAAAATTTAGCAAAACTTTTAATAAGCCTGACGGAACACTTCAACTTCAGCGAAAGTCATTAGCCTTAATAAAGAATTCCTTGAATAAACGGATCTGTTTCGCTGCTTGGATGCTTGCTTTGCAAACTCCCTGGATACAAGCTATTCTGCTTATTCTGCCTCGTTAAGCTATCAAGCTTTGCATTTAGTAAATAATACTTCCTGCTAAGCGAATGAAAAGCTTGTAGCAAAAACGCCTCAATTGGTGTTGCGCCTTTCGCTATATACCCAATCCCATCTGCATTAAGCAAAGTTATAGGGTCCTCAATATCGCCAAACACCTCAATGAACTTCACCCAATCTTTTTCGCTAGATTTTGTTTTTTCATCAAAACTTAAATCAACCAACGAATTATTCGTATCTTCATTGCTGACAACTACCTCCTTTTCAATTTGATTAACAGCCTTGTTATTTTTCTCTTCCATCTTTTTCTCCTCCTTTATTTTTATTACTATCCTTAGCCAAAACCTCTTCCTGTTCACTAAGAGAATTTAATATCTTAGTTTTATTAGGAAGATATCCTGACGGTATAGACTCAATAAACAACTCTGCATCTTTTATGACACCTGCCCTAAACAAGCTGTCCAATGTGGCAATTTGTTGCGATTCGCTATAGAACGAGCCTTCTCCAGCATCAACATTCAGCTTAAATATATGCTCTTTCAATATCTCAAAATCGAACTCACTATGGTTATTTTTATAGCAAATCTTCCTAACCCCATAATCAACAGAGATGATATCCACAATTATTCTAACCATCTCTTCATAAAACTCCATCAGCTCTCTTTTTTGAAGCACTAGAGGCGTTTTTGTCGATTCAATAACCGTTATGATAGCCGAAGCATTATCAGGTCTAACATTGCCAAGCGCTGCATCAGATGCCCCCATCATATCCCTTGTATAGGCTATCATTCTATCAATTAGTGTAAAGATAGAAGCTGGTATCTCTGGCATATGAACAGGTCTGAAAATTGCTGTTGTCGGATCGCCATTAACAGCAATAGCCGATATTTCATTGCTTATATTATCAATCTTTGTTCTATCGTAAAGAAGCTTATGAAGTCCTAGCTCTTTTTGATATTTAATTGCGATTGCAAGCAGTTTATTTATAGCAATTTGGTTGGGTATCATATTGCTAAGTGCAGCCTCGCCATGAAAGCTATGCTTAACCTTAGTCCAGCTCATAAAGCTTATGGGGTATCTTGTGTAATCGAGAAGGGCATCATCAATTATTGTTGCAGTCTTTGTAAAGCGGCTAACATATATTCTCCCCTCCCTTTTTTCATATCTAGTTATGACATTAACTTTTGGTAAACCATCATCAAAGCTATCTAGATATGTACTACTATCTGCCACAACCCTATTTATCTCTGCTTCTTTTGCTCCCCTAGCCTTCATCTCATCTTTTAAGCTAGATAGTGGAACTCTCGAAGAGATTAGTATATAAGGCTGTGTTTCTTTGTCTGAAGAGCTAGGATTGCCAAAAAACACATTTGTATTCTCAATTATTTCCGCCTCAACAGCCCCAAACTCCCCATAACCGCAATTCTTCTTTGGATTAAAATATAGGTGCATGCAAGCATCACCATCAACAGCCATATTCCTAACTAAATCCTTCGCCTTACCAACCAAGTTATTTTGCTCAAATATAGCTTCAATTTCGCTAGTGATAACAGAGTTTATCTTTGATACCTCTTGTTGATTCATATTAGAGATGACCTCTGCTCTAACCCCTATTCTCTCCCCAACCAACACCGAAATTAAATAAGATACAACCCTGCCTAATATGTTAAGAACAGGCTTTTCAATGTCTGGGGCGTTTAAGCCAACCCATTGCCGTCCAACATAAAAATTCTCATTAACCTTAACAGTATCATACAAAGATATATTATTTTTATAAGACACCCCCCTCTGATACTCTTGATAATATGCTTCTCGTCTATTATCCCTCAAAATAACACCCTCCCT
>CAYJEV010000202.1:0-2057 GCA_964369265.1 uncultured Oscillospiraceae bacterium | reverse complement strand
ATCCGTACCCACCCATCAAGGCAGCAAAGCGGACCCTTGATGGCAACAAAACCATATGATTGGCTAATGACTAATGGCGACTAATAGTCGCCGCTACAATTTGCAATGTCATTTGATATTTTGCATGACCATAAACAGCCCACCAAAAATTGATGCCCCAAAAATAGTAGGGTGCGGCGCTCGACGCACCGCCGTACAAAATTAAAATGGCGACTAATAGTCACCGCTACAATTTGCAATGTCATTTTGGTATTGATTATATGATGGCTAAGGTAATTTTAATTATAACATAGGCATATAGATATATAAAAAGCTATGGAGGTTTATTTTGAAGAAAACATTTTTTGCTATTTTAGCAGTAATAATATTTATTGTATCGCCTTTTAATGCGGTCGCATTGGAGGAGTATGAGGGGGCAAATGTAAAATCTGCGATTTTAGTTGACATTGATACTGGTCGTGTGTTATATTCTCTTAACGAGGATGAACAGCGTGCTCCAGCCTCTATAACAAAAGTGATGACAGCTCTTTTGATAGTCGAGGCTATTGATAGGGGGGAGCTGTCATTAAATGATGTTGTAACGACTTCAGAATATGCCAACTCGCAAGGCGGTTCGCAGATATGGCTTGGGGTTGGAGAGCAGATGAGCGTGCATGATTTATTAAAATCAATATGTGTGGTTAGCGCAAACGACGCTGCTGTTGCAATGGCGGAGTATATCGCTGGTTCTGAGGAGGAGTTTGCTGTCTTAATGAACGAGAGGGCAAAAGAGCTTGGAATGAACAACACCAATTTTGCCTCTGCTAGTGGGCTTGATAGAGAAAATCACTACACAACTGCAAGCGATATAACCCTGATGTCTAGAGAGATTATGCAATATGATATTATAAGAGAGTTTGCTTTAATATGGATGGATACTGTCAGAGAGGGCAAAAGCCAGCTTGTGAACACAAACAAGCTTATAAAATCATATGAAGGCATTACAGGGCTAAAAACAGGCACAACAGATAACGCAGGATCCTGCCTTGTCGCAACAGCAACAAGAAACGAGCTTAACCTAATGGCTGTTGTTCTTGGTGCAGAAAATAATGAACTTAGGTTTGATGAAGCAGAAAAGCTTCTCGATTATGGCTTTGATAATTATATGATTTCAGAGCTTCCTCCCCTTTCAGCTCCGCTAAAGCCTATAAAGGTAACTGGAGGTATAGCGAGCGATGTTAAAATAATAGCCGACCCACCAAAGGCGCTTATGATACCAAAAAATGCAAGCGCAATTAAACAAGAGCTGACTTTGGAAGAGGAGCTAGTTGCCCCAGTTTTAGAGGGGAGCGTTGTGGGAAAAGTCGATGTGTATATTGGTGATGAAATAATCACTTCATATAATGTGCTAGCAGCACAGCAAGTTGATGAGATGACTATGTCTTATGCGCTTATGAGAGTAGTTGAATCATTGGTAAGGATGTATTAGGAAAAAAGATGTATTAAAACGGAGGTACACTATGTCTAACATTTGGCACAACATTAACCCAGCAAGAATTGCACCAGAAGATTTTATGGTTGTAATTGAAATTGAGAAAGGCTCTAAGAAAAAATATGAGCTAGATAAAGAAACTGGTCTTATTATACTTGATCGTATTCTGCACACTTCAACTCACTATCCAGCAAACTATGGCTTTATCCCTCGCACTCTTTCGGACGATGGTGACCCATTAGATGTGCTTGTTTTATGTAGTGAAATTATTCACCCAATGAGCTTAGTACGTTGTTATCCGATCGGCGTTTTCACAATGCTAGATTCTGGAAAACTTGATGAAAAAATCTTAGCCATTCCATTTAACGATCCAACTTACAACTCATATAAAGACATCTCTGAGCTTCCAGCGCATATCTTCACTGAAATGCGACATTTCTTTGAGGTTTACAAAAATCTTGAGGGCAAGGAAACTGTTGTTAATGAGGAAAGAGGAAGGGCTGCTGCTGTTGAGATTATCAATAAGTGCAGAGAAAACTATTTAGAGAAATACTGCATGTAGTTCTTTAATGCAGACACTTTAAGG
>CAYJEV010000201.1:0-2077 GCA_964369265.1 uncultured Oscillospiraceae bacterium | reverse complement strand
ACAAGACAGCCACAAGGAACGATTGACAGGTCATTTTGGTTTTGGGGTTGTATAGAGTTTGGTGGGGATATATGGCAGAAAATGGGAGATAATGTCAAGGAATGGCGTTAATTAGCACTCTATCGTTAAGAGTGCTAAAAAATTTGTAAATAATTTATAAACCCTATTGACAAACGGGAAAAAAGGTGGTATTCTGTGATTGTTAGCAGACGATGTGTTAGAGTGCTAACGATGAAAAAAGGAAGTGATAAACATGATGGATCTACGAAAGGAGCTTATCCTTGGTATAGTGGCAGAATGTTATATACTAACTGGCGAGGCTGTTGGAAGCAAGCATATTTCGGAGTTTATGGGGAATGTATCTTCGGCGACTGTTAGAAATGAGATGGCTAACCTAAGGCAGCTTGGGCTAATTGAACAGCTCCACACTTCAGCCGGAAGCGTGCCAACCCCTGAGGGGTATCGCTATTATGTCGATAGGATAATGAAACTAAAGCGACTAAGCGAGGGCGCACAGAAGGCAATAGATGCTTTGTTTAACCTAAGAAACCCAGATCCTGATAAGGTGCTTTTGAAAGCGGCAGAGTCAATATCGAACATAAGCGGGCTTTGCGGAATATGCACAACGATAATAAGGCAGGATGTTGTGGTTAGAAAGGTTATTATAACTCCGGTTGATGAGAGAACAATTCTAATAACAATGGTTGCCTCTGGTGGTGTTATAAAGAGCAAGGTTTGTAGGGTAGACTTTCCAATGAACTCGCAGATGATAGAGTTCTTTAGAGTGTTTACAAATCGCAGAATGATGGGGAGAAGCCTTAGCAGTTTGTCTGGCGAGTATCTTCATTCTGTATCGGTTGATTTAGGGGACTATTCGAGGGTATTTAATCCTGTTTTGGGAACAATATATGAGCTGGTTTGCGAAATGAACGAGGGGCAGTATTTTGTTTCAGGGGTTAGGAACTTATTAAAAAAATCGGAGCTTTCAGAAAATGCATATGAGCTTTTGAATGTTCTTTCGGAGGGCGGAAGCCTTTCGGATACGCTGAGCCGAGCAGATTATGGAACAGCAGTTTTGATAGGGCGAGAGATTGGAGTGCCGACATTAACAAAGGCGGCTTTAGTTTCCACCACCTTCCCAATAGCAGAGGGATATAGAGGAATAATCGCAGTTGTCGGAGGGCAAAGCATGGATTATTCAGCAGTTGTGCCGTTGCTTGACTATTTTGGGGTGAGGCTAGGGAAATTGCTATTTGATATATATAACCAATATGAGTAAGGAGATACACTGTGGACGAAAACAAAATGAACGAGGAAACAAATCTTAACCAAGAGGAGCTTTTAACAGAGCAGGTTAAGGAGGAAACAATAGAAATAACGGCTGAAACTAAGCTTTCAGAGCTTGAGGATAAGCACATTCGCCTAATGGCAGAATATGATAACTACAGAAAAAGAACACAAAAAGAGAAAGAAACTTTATATCCAGAGGCTGTTGCCTCAACTGTTAGGGCGTTTTTACCTGTTGTTGATAACTTCGAGAGAGCTTTAGGCGCTCAAACAGAGGATGAGAACTACAAAAAAGGCATCGAGATGACATATCAAAACTTGATGGATATATTAAAAAAGCTTGGCGCAGAGCCGTTTGGTGAGGTTGGGGACGCATTTGACCCTAACATACACAGCGGTGTAATGAGTGTGGAGGATGACAGCTTGCCGTCTGAAACGGTGGCGGAAGTTTTCCAAAAAGGCTATAAAATTGGCGATAGAGTGCTAAGAGTGGCAATGGTAAAGGTAACGGCATAAGGTTTATAACTAAACTTGCAGTGTTCCGTCAGGTAGAGTAAAAGTTTTGCTAAATTTTTTTTAAAAAATTTCAGCATCAAAGGGCTGCCCCTTTGGCGCTTTCCGCAGAAAGCGAAATTCTTAAAAAACTAAATAGCTTTCACATCGAAAAACAATACAGGCACAAAAGCCTCAAGTTCGTACAAAGTTGTTGGGGTGTATTCATGTGAAAGCTTCACAAAACCTCAAACAGAGGAACGCACTATCCGAACCCACCCATCAAGGCAGCAAAGCG
>CAYJEV010000200.1:0-2099 GCA_964369265.1 uncultured Oscillospiraceae bacterium | reverse complement strand
CTGAAATGGTCTAATGTGGGTTGGAAATGCATTGGAAAGGGGAGATTCGTTATGTCAAAGCTGTTTGGAAACTTTAATCACACAGTAGATCCAAAAGGCAGAGCGAATATTCCTGCGCGTTTTAGAGAGGTTTTGGGAGAAGAAGTTACAATGGCTTTATCGCCTGAAGGCTCTATAATGTTATTTTCTAGCGATGAGTGGGATAAGTTTTTAGGTCGCTTTTCCGATAGGCCTGTTAGTGAAGTGCAAGAGATATTATATTACTTTATGGGAAATGCCCATTGCGATAATATCGATAAGCAAGGCAGAGTTAGCATTCCAGCCAGATTAAGGGAATACGCAAATATAGAAAAAGATATAACAATTGTTGGCTTAGGAAGCAAGGTCGAGATATGGAGTACAGATATATGGCAAGCTAAGATGTCTGCTCTAAGTCCTGATGTTATTCGTCAGAAGATGAAGGAGGCAAATATCTAATGGAATTTAAACATGTATCTGTGTTGTTAGATGAATGTATTGAGGGGCTTGATATAAAGTCCGGCGGAATATATGTCGATGCGACAGCAGGAGGTGCTGGGCATTCTTCAGAGATAGCAAAAGCACTTGTTGGCACTGGTCAGCTAATCGCCCTTGATAAAGACCCGACTGCTGTTATGATTGCTGGAGAGAGGTTATCAGTTTTTGATAATGCTAGAGTAATTGAAACAGATTTTAAGAATATTAAAGAAGCACTTTGGAATATAGATATAAAAGAGGTTGATGGCATACTAGTTGATCTAGGCGTGTCTTCCCATCAGTTAGACACAGCGGATAGGGGCTTTTCTTATAACTTTGATGCAAAGCTCGATATGAGAATGAGCAAAAAAGGGTTGTCAGCCTATGATGTTGTTAACGAATACAGCTATGGAGAGCTTTGCCAGATTTTAACACGATATGGCGAAGAGAAGTTTGCAAAAAGAATAGTGCAGAGGATAGTTGACAGGCGAGCTGAAAAGCCGATTGAAACTACCTTTGAGCTTGTGGAAATAATAAAAGATGGCATACCAGCAGCAGCTAGACGAGAGGGAGGGCATCCAGCGAAAAGAACCTTCCAAGCGATTAGAATAGAGGTCAACAAAGAGCTTGAAGCTCTTGAGCAGTTTTTAGATGATTCTTTTGAGCTGTTAAAAGTTGGTGGTAGGCTTGCAGTTATAACCTTCCATTCCTTAGAGGATAGGATGGTAAAGCAAAGATTTACAAAGTTTTGCGAAGGATGCACTTGTCCTCCGAGTTTTCCTGTTTGTGTTTGTGGTAAGACACCAAAAGGAAAGCTTGTTAATAGAAAGCCGATTGTGGCTTCTGAGGAGGAGCTAGAACATAACAATCGCAGTCGCTCTGCAAAACTAAGGATAATTGAAAGAATTGGATATTAAAAATAAAGTACTGGGATGTTGAAGGAGGAAGTTGAAATGGCATTGGAAGCTAAAAAAATAGATTTTAATTATGATTTTCAAAATGAACAACAAGCTGTTAAGCAACCGCCAGAATTGACTGTAAACAAAAAAGCAGGGATTAGTCGTTCTCTTATGTTGCAGATGGCTTTTTCAGTTGCTCTGCTTGCGATAATGTCAATTGGGTACATTGGAACCAACCTAAAACTATATGAAGTTACAAGCGAGATAAGCTTGTTGCAAAGCGATTATAATGCTCTTGTTAGCGAAAATCAGAGATTAAGCGTTGAGCTCGAAAGCAAGATATCGCTTAGAAATGTCGAAGAAGAAGCGCTTATGAATTTGGGAATGGGCGAGATGGAGCCATACCAAATAGAGTATGTTAATTTATCTGGGGAAGATACTGTTATCTTGCCAGCTGAAAAAGAAACTCCATATCTTGATATGATAAATGATATGGTAAAGGTATTTAAAGATTATATTGGAGTTTAAAATAATAGTAATACCAATTCTCTAATCAGATTAGGGAATTGGTATTGTTCGGTTATTAGGGTTGTTTATAAGATGTCGTCATAGGAGGGAATATGGTAAAAAGAGGAACAAAAACCACATCGATACAAGAAGCTGATCAGCTATCAAAAGGGCGCACTTCAATAAAGTCTAGAGTTA
>CAYJEV010000199.1:0-2114 GCA_964369265.1 uncultured Oscillospiraceae bacterium | reverse complement strand
AAAAAATTTAGCAAAACTTTTACTCTACCTGACGGAACACTGCAAGTTTAGTGCGAAACCCATCTCAAGTTTAATTCATAATAATAAAATAACAAATATAAAGGAAAATAGAAATGATAAAATCATATAAAACATTAGAATTCGATAAAGTATTAAATAGACTAAGCGAGCTTGCTTTGTCAGAACACGCAAAACAAAAGCTCCTCTCCCTCTCCCCATCATTAAAAGAAAAAGAATGCAAGAAAAATATAAAAGATACAACAGAGGCTAAAAAGATACTAGAAAATATTGGCACTCCACCTCTTTCCTCAATGAAAGAGCTAGACACAATTCTAGATCTAGCCGAAAAAGGCTCAATGCTAATTCCAGAACAACTAACAGCCGTTGCAACCTTTATCTACTCAACCAATAGAATGGCTGCCTTCCTCAAAAAAGCAGAATATCTTGAAATCAGCCTAGCTTATTATGGGATGTCTTTTGAAGGGATTGAAGGACTATACGAAGAAATTGAGCGTTCAATCAGAAATGATAAGGTTGATGATCTTGCCTCGAAAACACTTCAAGATCTAAGAAGAAAGATAGAAAACTCCAAAGATAGTGTCAAAGCAAAACTAGATACATTACTAAGAAGCAAAAGAGAATATCTATCTGATAGCAATGTTGTAATTAGAAATGGACGTTTTGCATTGCCAGTTAAAAAAGAGCATAAGAGCCAGCTGCCAGGAACAATTATAGACACCTCTAGCAAAGGTACGACACTATTCATAGAGCCGTCTTCAGTTGGCAAAATACAAACCGAAATAAGCATACTCGAAATTGATGAAGACAATGAAGTACGCAAAATCCTATACACACTCTCTGCAATGGTGGACGATAACATTGAAGCTCTAAGAAGAAATATGGGATATATGAGAGAACTTGATTTTATATTCGCTAAAGCTAAATATTCTGCTGAAATAAATGCAATTGAAGCTCCTATTGTCACAGATAGGGTTATAAAAATTGTTAAGGGTCGACATCCTTTGCTAAACAAACAAGAATGCGTTCCTCTTGATTTTAGTTTGGGCGACGACTATACTGGCATTATCATCACAGGCCCTAACACTGGAGGCAAGACTGTTTCAATAAAAACTGTTGGCTTGTTATCTCTAATGGCGCAATCTGGGCTTCATGTTCCAGCAGAAGAGGGTAGCGTTTTCTCTATGCATGCAAATGTGTTGTGCGATATAGGAGATGGCCAGAGCATTTCAGAAAATCTCTCAACTTTTTCTGCGCATATAAAAAATATTGTTGAGATATTAAACGAAGTTAGCCATGAAAGCTTAGTGCTGCTAGACGAGCTAGGCTCTGGCACTGACCCAGCTGAGGGAATGGGAATTGCTGTTGCTATTTTAGACGAACTTAGAAAAAAGAACTGCTTATTCTTAGCGACAACACACTATCCTGAAATTAAGGACTTTGCTAAAAATACTCCATCCCTTATAAACGCAAGAATGGAGTTTGATAGAGAAAACTTAAAGCCACTTTATAAACTACAAATTGGAGAGGCTGGCGAAAGTTGCGCTTTATCTATTGCAGAAAGACTAGGGCTTCCAAAACATCTTCTTGAAAGGGCAAGAAAAGAAGCATACTTTGATAAAAGCGAAAAAGTAAATACAGAGCGTTTTACTAACTGCGAGCATGAAGAAGTTAGTAAAGATAAGAAAACTGCTAGTAAAATTCAGAGAGATATAAAAAGCAATGTCAACACTGTTAAGCATAAGTTTGTTATGGGGGATAGTGTTACTGTGTCGCCGAGCAATGAAATTGGTATCATTTACAAGCCTGCAAATGATAGGGGCGATTTTATTGTTCAGATAAAGGGCGAGAAGCATACTATTAACCATACTAGGTTAAAGCTTAAAACGAGTGCGAGCGAATTATATCCGCCTGATTATGATTTTGCTGTTATATTTGACACAGTTGAGAATAGAAAAGCAAGGCATAAGATGACTAAAGGGCATAATCCTGATTTGATTATTAAGTATGAGGATTAAGTTGTGGAGATATAATTACACACTAAACTTGCAGTGTTCCGTTAGGTAGAGTAAAAGTTTTGCTAAATTTTTTTCAAA
>CAYJEV010000198.1:0-2180 GCA_964369265.1 uncultured Oscillospiraceae bacterium | reverse complement strand
ACCAAAATATGAAGGCTTAGTGTCTGGTGATAAGGTTGATCCAATTGACGTTAATGACATTGAGGCTAACTTTGATGATTCTGATGTTGACAATTATAAAGATGTAACATTAGATTTTTCAGACGTTGAGCTAACAGGCTTAGATGCTTGGAAGTATGATGCACCAAAGGAAGATAAATTTGTTCTTGATAGAGTTGGTACAATCGAAGGGCCTGATGATGAAGACCCATCTATTCTAAACGAAGAAGAGCTTTCTGTAGGAAATTCTAAACCTAAGCTTGAAATCACCGATAAGTTTGATGAAAAGCTATATGAAAAATACAAGACGGAGGATTACGAGGACTTCGTAAAGAAATATGATGACATTGAAGAAATAAAGGATGCCTTAAAGGCGAAACTATCAGGTTTTAGAGCAGATAACACAGTATTCTTTGATGTTAACATAGCTAATCTTTTTTCTGAAAACCCTGTTGAAATTCTATTTCCATTCGAGATGTTCCATGAAGATGCAGATGATGACGACAAATTTATGATAGCTCATATGTATGGTGATGGTGATATCGAGATTTTCAGCACAGCAGATGATAATCTTGTTGTAACAAGATATGGTGTAATTGCAACCTTTGAAACATTCTCTCCTGTTGCCCTAGCAGTTGATCTTGCTGGAAGCAGCGGCAGCAGCGGTGGAAGCAGTTCAGGGGATGACTTTGATGATATGCAAACAGAGTTCTGGGATACAGTGCTTGAATCTATTGAGTCTGCTCCATCAAACTCCACAGTTGCAGTTAATGCAAAGAACTTTGACCAAATGCCATGGACAGTTATGAAAGAGCTATACGACCAACAAGATATAGCTTTAGAGATAGAGTGGGAAGGCGGCAATGATATTTACATAGCTGCTGGTTCTGCAATAGTTCCAGAGCAAAATCGTGTTTACTATCCTCTATCCTACTTAGACGATATCTACAACGGAGGCAATCCTCCATCTGGTTCAACAGGCAGCGGAAATGTTAACCCATCAACAGGCGGTTATTTAAGAGTTGTGGCTGGCGAAATACCTCTAGACTTCAAGCTGAACTATCAAGTAACTCCAGCAAGCATGGGCATTGACACAACCATACCTTCTGTTGCTGCTCTTCCAGAAATCGCAGAGCCAACTGCAATCTCCTCCTCCACAATGCTCGCATTAGGAGCTGGCGCAGTGGTGGTGCTAGGCATGATAATAACAATCATTGTTATGCTTCTAACCCCTCCTAAAAAGACAGCTAAGGCAGCTGCTGGCAAGGGTGTTAAGGGCGGTAAGGTTGGAAGTGGTGTGAAGAATGCTAATGGCGTTAAAAATGCTAAGACCGGCACAAAAACAGCAAATAGCAATCTAAAAAGCACAAGCACAACTAACAAAAAGAAATAGCACCTAATAATTTAACTTAAGAAACTATAGCTAATAGCGAAATATCATTGATAAACTTTGATATTTCGCTATTTTGTATAATGAGGATTAAATGGGGAGGGAAGAGGTTTGGAAAAGATTAAAAACTGCGGATTAAATAAGGCAATAGTGTTGGTGGTATTAGCAATAACATTAGCTCTAGTGATTTATTTTATTAAATCATCATCAACGCATGAAACACTAATAAAAAGCAATGACTTTGAGTATATGGTGTACACAATAGATGAGGCTGAAAAGATAAAAAGCACAGAGTCCGATACACATCTAATAAGCGACAATGGCGAAAAGCTTGCTAGCTTAGATAACATCATACAAGCTAAGAGAAGCTTTTTAGATGCAAATGCTTTATCAAAGATAGAGCAGTATGCTGATATAGAGAAGCTTGGGCAACTAGCATATTATGACAGGTACAAACAGGCAGAGATTTTTATTTATGACAGCTTCGATAATATTTTTAATGTTATTTGGGTTGAGGGAAATAAATTTAGCTCAACAATTGTTAAAACGCCTTCAACTAATTATAATTTTTTATCATATTCCTTTGATGGTCAGTTTATATCCTTATATTTTGTAGATACTAAAAGCGAGAGTGTGTTTTATTATTCAGTTGCGATTGATGATAGTAGTAGTGAGTCCTTTGAGGCGAATGACATAATACTATTAGAAGATGCTGAACTTATATATTTTAGTGAAGATATCAACACAGTATTTTCTCATGTTAGTTATCCTA
>CAYJEV010000197.1:0-2206 GCA_964369265.1 uncultured Oscillospiraceae bacterium | reverse complement strand
GCAATGTCATTTAATTTTTAGGTTTGCAATAAAAAGAAACAAAGAAAAAAGGTATCCCAAAAGCGAGATACCATTTAAGTTAGATTATTTAATTATTATGTCGGATAACTTTCTTTTTGGCACGAAATGCGTTCCATTTTCATCTCTGAAATACTTAACATTCTCTTCGGTTTCAGGCTCGACAATAACAACTTCCTCAGCTGGCTTTCCTATAGCCACAAGAAGCACAGGTTGCAAGTTTTGAGCAAGAGATAATAGCTCAACTACCCCCTCAGAAGAATAATTACCTATCATGCAACCGCCAAGCCCTATCTCTGTTGCACCAAGCAGCATTGTTTGCGCTGCTATACCAACATCTTTCTGAAAGCGAGCTAAAGGGGTTCCAACATTAAGATCATGGCAGATTACAATATATGCAGTTGGTCGCTGTCCTTCATAAGGAAGCCCAAGCTCTGGCAATCCTCCAGCCCACTTTGTTAGTGCTTGTAGTTTATCAAGCATAGGCTTTTCGTTAACTAAATAGTATTTAAGCGGCTGTATGTTGGCTGTTGAAGCTGAAATACGAGCGAGCTCAACTAAGCTGATTAACTCTTCTCTAGTAACATTCCTGCTCTCATCATACCCTCTAAAGCTTCTATTGGCTTTAACTAAATCTAATAGCATGTCATATCCTCCTCATTTAACTAAATTTCTTTTCACTTATTGTATCATACACAAACAAAAAAGGCAAATACTTAAATCCTATATCAATAATTCTAATAAACTATTAGCAAAGCTTCAACATTTCCTAATCTTTTCGACATTGCCATACAGATTTCGACATTAAACACCATATTATACTATTATTTTATTAGTATTATAATGTTTTCATGCATTTTCCACAGTTTCCACAACATACATGTTGAAAACTTCTGTGAATTAGCAAAAAATCACTTATTTTACAATTTTTATATAAAACAATAGCCTATGTGAGATTTTTCCCACATAGGCTCAACTAATTAAATACTAAAGAACAACTTTCTCAACAGCAAGAAGCATGCTTCTCATCTCTTCAATAACCTCTGGTTGGTCAACAGGAACATCAGCATTTAATGCTAATGCAACATGGTTTTCGTTCATTTCGTCGTTTGATAGGTAAAGTCTGATTGAATGAATTCCTTCATCTTGCTTAATAAACTCCATATAGAAAGCATTATAACCAGCGATAGTCCCTTGAACGTCTGTTAGAATTTCATAGCCAAAATCATCTCTTGCACCAGTTAAAAGTCCGTCGTGAACATTTTCGGCTGTGAATATAACTGCTTTTAGCTCGTTTGCAACTTCCTCGTCTGTTTCAACACCAAAGTGACCTTTTAAATCAGGTGGTGTTGTTGTTAAAGTCATATAGCCATAGAAATCGCCTTCGCCAGAAAGTGTTTCATCTCCAACAATCTTAACCTTTTCTATTGAATATTGGCTGGTCCACTCATCGTCAAATTCCCAATGAGCATCGTAGCCAGAAATCATAGGCACTCTGAAAGCATCAGCAGGCAAAGAATGAGTTGTTGGCTCTAGCTGCATTTTGTATAGATAATCTGTTAGTGGCTTAGCTGCTGGGATAGCATTACTATCGACAGGCGTTTGGGTAGTCTCGCTGCTAGAAGGCATTTCTTCAGAAGCAACGCCTGAGCTTTCTGCGGTTTGGTTGTTACATGCAGTAAATAATAATGCTACTGCTAATATGAATGGAATAATTTTCTTAAACATTTTTAATCTCCTTATCTTTAATGCGTCTTTTAATTAAATTAGTCAATCGTTATTATATATCATTTAATCTGACTATGCAAGTTAAACTTTAATTATACATATATTTCATCAATATTTTATAAGAATTGTTTATAATTAGACAGGAATAATAGTAAAAAAATTCCAAAACAACCTTTTTAATGCATCCTAACGCTGATTGCTAATACCTAATATGATTAAATAATGCTTGTTTCATTAGGGTGCCCGATATAATCCGAATCAGTTTATAAAGCAGATACTAGGCTCTATAAGTGCGTTAAAGCCTTTTGTAATGCGACAGCATTACTGCAAGTCTTTGCCTTCTTATAAAACCTACTATCTACTTTATAAATCTTCGACCCAGAATAATCAGATTTTGCTTTTAAACAAGGCAGACGAAGATAGAATACTTTCGTATTCTGATGAGGATAACGCAGTTTAA
>CAYJEV010000196.1:0-2257 GCA_964369265.1 uncultured Oscillospiraceae bacterium | reverse complement strand
TGACATCGCGCGTTGTAACGGCGACTAGTAGTCGCCATTTTAGCTTTTCGCTAATCCTCTGGTTTTTTTGCCATCAAGGGTCCGCTTTGCTGCCTTGATGGGTGGGTTCGGATAGTGCGTTCCTCTGTTTATGGGTTTGGTGAAGCTTTCACATGAACACACCCCAGCTTTGTACGAACTTGAGGTTTTTGTGCCTGTATTGTTTTTTGATGTGAAAGCTGTTTAGTTTTTTAAGTATTTCGCTTTCTGCGGAAAGCGCCGAAGGCTCTGCCTCTCGACACCGCAATTTTTTGCAAAAAATTGAGCAAAACTCTATGTAAGCCTGACGGAACACTGCAAGTAAGTGCAAACCATAAAAAGCAAAAGACAAGGTCTCCCTTGTCTTTTAAGTCAATAGTTATTTATCTGCATTCAATCCCATTTCGTCAATCCAACGATAGCTCTCTTCAGATAACACAACCGCTCCTGTTGAAGTGTTGATATGATATATGAAGTCCTCTTCATTCGCCACTTTAGATTCTGCCTTTGCAATTAAAGGCTTATAATAGTCTGATGTAATGCCGCTGTTTAGCTGGCTTGGGTCTGCCTGAAGAATATCCGAAATAGCTTTGTCCAAAGCTTCAAACATTGCAGGGTTAGCTGGGATAGGTTTCGCTGTTACACCCGCCCTTCCATAAACCGAAGAAACACAAACTGGAGAACGCACTATTAACGAGCCCTGTTTTGAGTGATATGGGTCAGTCGACCATGCAACCTCTATTATATATCCAGAAGGAACATTGTTCTTTGGATCAATAATCGCACTAACTGCAGCATCCATTAAGGAGGCAGCAACTTGGATGTCGACAGCCTCTTTCGCTCTATCAACATACCTCAAATATTGCGGCGCTAACACACCAGCAAGCGCTGCAATTATAGCCACCACTATTATTAACTCCACCAAAGTAAAGCCTTTATTATTCTTTCTCTTCACTAAGCTCATCTCCTTAACTAGCGTGCATTTACAATTTTGAAACCATCAATACATTATTAAGTCATAATTATTATACCATAAATTTTTAAAATTGCAATATATAAATTATGCTATTATATAACAATCTTAATAAAAAGTTTTGCGAAAAAAGGTTGCGGACAATTCGCAGCCCGCAACCTTAACATTAAAATCTAACTCTATATTTTTGTCATTCACTTCATGTCTATACATTCAAAAGCTCAAAGCTATAACCAAGCGCTCTTGCCATATCAATAAAATCATCAAGCACTAAAGTATTTGTTTCTCCAACAGAATGAAGCAGAGGGATTGAACCAGGTTGCAAACCTGCAACAAGCTTGTCAAGTGCTTCTTGTTCAGGCAGCTGGTCATTGGTGTTCCAATCCGCATATGCAAATGACCAGAAACATGTTGTGTATCCCATTTGATCAAGCATAGCTAAGGATTGCTCGTTAAAAGCCCCCTCTGGATAACGGAACAATGTCATGTCGTAATCAAAATTCTCTTTAACATAGTTGTGAAGCATTGCAACATCATCATAAGTCTCTTCTAGTGGCGCAGTTGCAAAGTTTAGGTGTTCCATGCTGTGATTACCTATTATATGCCCCTCATCAATCATACGATTTATAAGGTCTGGGGCAGTTTTTGCATAATGACCTGTGATGAAAAACACAGCCTTGACATCTTTAGCTTTTAATATGTCTAATATCTCTTCTGTGTAGCCATTTTCATATCCTTGGTCAAATGTTAAATAAATCTTAGGCTCGTTTGGCATAATGAAGTATGTGTCATGCTGTCCATATTGTGCTTGAAGCATAACGCAAGCCTCTGAACGCCCTTCAGCATCCATTCTAACGCCAGGACCCCATGGTATTTGTTCTTTTGGAAGAGAGTCAATCCTTGAAAAATCCACTGTCATTGTTGGAATATCAATTACCTCGCTGCTTGCAGAAGAGGTGTAATCCTCTGGAAGAGGTGGTGTTGGTATATTTTCTGCGCTAACTTCCTCGGAGCTTGATGTTTCTGGGGTTGATGAGGGTGTGTCAGGGAGCTCGTCTGCCCTACTAACACAACCAGATAATATTAAAAGACAACTTGCAATCGCAATAATTTTTTTCATATTTATGACCATTCCTTTTCTTTGAATTTTATTTTAAAAATCTTATTTATTATTCCCAAATATCTGCACATTATAATATTGTAGATAAAAGATATATGACCTGTCAATCGTTCCTTGTTGTGGTTTCTGTACGATGGTGCGTCGAG
>CAYJEV010000195.1:0-2313 GCA_964369265.1 uncultured Oscillospiraceae bacterium | reverse complement strand
ATAAGTGTAAATGCTATGCCCACTCATTTTATCTTCCTCCATCAATTATATAAATAACCCCCACCATACAATGGTGATTTCAGGCTGAATCTAACTGCTAGATTACTTAAATTATTGTGCGAGGGTTAGCATGATTCTAACAGATTGTAGCAGCTCGGCGATACATAGCTTTTCGGTTGTTGCATGAACATCATACATTCCGCAACCAAGGCCTATAGTGTTGTAACCTTCGCCAGCAAGTATGTTAGCATCTCCGCCGCCGCCAGACATAACATATTCTGGTGTAATGCCTTCAGCTTCATACGCTTTAAGCATTTGTGTGTGAATAAAGCTGTCTTTATTTAGCTTAAGTTCTGGGTAGTCGTTGCTGACAATAAACTCAACCTCGCCACCAAACTCTTTAGCTGCTTCTTCGCAACTAGCCTTTAATAGTGCGGTTTGCGCTCTTAGCTTGTCGCCATTTCGTGAACGTATTTCAGCTGTGAACTCTGCAAACTCAGCAACAACATTTGTCACATCACCACCAGATACAGTTCCAACATTTGCTGTTGTTTCTTCGTCAATTCGTCCGAAGCTAAATCCAGCAATAGCTTTAGCCATCATTGAGCAAGCAGAAACGCCTTTTTCAGGCTCAATGCCAGCATGCGCTTTTCTGCCTGTGAATTTAGCGACAATTCCGTTTTTAGCAGGCCCAGCCAAAGAAATTTTCCCAGGAGCAGCAGGGGAGTCAACAAAAACAATTTCTTTGCAAGGAAGCTTAGTCAGGTCTAAGTTCTTAGCGCCTTTCATGCCAGCTTCTTCTGTGATTGTAAAGAAAAGAGTTAAATCTCTATGTGGGATATTATTTTCTTTTAGAACTTCGTATGTTTCAATAATAGCAGCAATACCAGCCTTATCATCGCCACCAAGAATAGTATCTCCCTCGCTATAAACAAAGCCATCCTTTATGTATGGCTTAATTCCTTTGCCAGGCTTTACTGTGTCTTGATGGGCATTAAGCACAATGCCCTCGCCCTCGATATCGCCTTTAATATGGACAATAATGTTAGAGCCATTTCCTCCAGACATCTCGCCAGCCTTATCACGATACACCTCTAGGCCTTTTCTAGAAAAGTAATTCTCTAAAAAATCACTAACGCCCTTCTCCTCAAAGCTCTCACTATCAATCTTTACTAAATCAAAAAATAAATCTAATATTCTCTTTTCGTTAACCATTTTATCTTCCTCTTTTCTTTTTATATTGTTGTTGCTTTTAGTTAAATACATAGTTTGCTATGTCTTGTGATGTTTTGTATGTGGTATTGTGAGGTCATCCTAGGGTGCCCTTTATTCTCGACTGCTAGTTAAAGTAGTGCAGAATAAATTCAGCTGCCATTTTTGCGCCAACAGCAAGGGAGTCTGTAAAAATCCATTCTTCTCTTGTGTGTTCGCCCTCGCCATCACAAACACCAAAGCAAACCGCAGGTATTCCCATAGATAACGGAACATTGCAGTCAGTTGAGCCAGAGCGAGGAATTGTATTTCTGCCAGTGAACTCAAGCGAAATTTCCAAAGCTCTATTAACTAACGCCATATGCGCCTCGTTGTCTATATTTTCAGCCTTGCAAGGCCTTTTGCCAAGCACCTCAACTTCAACCTCAATGCCCATAGCTTTAAAGCTTTCGATTGTGTTGTTGAAGAAGGTTTCCATTGCTGTTAACCCTCTAACATCGTCTGAACGATACTCATACATCATTGAGCAGTTTTGTGCGATTGTGTTGACAGACGTTCCGCCCTCAATAATTCCAACATTATATGTCGTCTTGCCAAAGGCTGGGGCTTTGATTGTGTATAGCGTGTTGATTAGCGAGGACATATAGTGTATTGCATTTCTGTTGCCGTATGCGCCATATGAATGCCCGCCCTCTGTTTTGATAGTAACATTATATCTATGAGAGCCGACAGCATTTTGGCAAAGAAAATCAAATGTGCCATCAAAGCTAATAAATTCCTTGACACGCCCCTCATATGTTTTCATTATTTGCTTGCTGCCCTTTAAATTACCAAGCCCCTCTTCGCAGCTATTTGCAACAAACACCATTCCACATTTTGGAACAAGATTGTTCTGCACAAGGTACTTAACCACAAAAAGCATAACAGTTAAATTTGAGGTGTCGTCAATAATGCCAGGGCATTTAATTTTGTCGCCATCAATTACCAATGGAAGCTCTGTCATATCAGGGAACACCACATCCATATGAGCCATCACAACCACTAAGTCATCACGACCCTCGCAGTTCATCTCAAACACAACATTAAGAGCCTCGTCAATGT
>CAYJEV010000194.1:0-2322 GCA_964369265.1 uncultured Oscillospiraceae bacterium | reverse complement strand
CAAAGAAAAAGAAGCAAGCAGAAATCTGCTTACTTCTTTTGTGGTCGAGGCGACAGGACTCGAACCTGCGGCATCCTGGTCCCAAACCAGGCACTCTACCAAACTGAGCTACGCCTCGACAGCTATTAGATAATACACCAAAAAAAGCTAAATGTCAAGAGTTTTTTTGAAAAAAGTTGAAATTTTATAAAAAAAGTTTTTGAGCTGTTATTTTTGTGCCTTTGGTGTAATATTTATTAAAAAGGTTGTATTAAAGTTAATTGCGGGCTTTAGGCGAAATCATTTTTAAATATATGATGTATGAAAGAATAATAGAACTGTAATTTTAAATTTTAAGGGGATATACTATATAATAATGTAAACAAATTATAAAATTTGAAATAAGGATTGAAAAAAGCGAGAAAAAGTTATATTATAACTATATGTGTGATGTTAGGTAGTTAACTACTTTGATATAAACAAAATATAAAATGAGAATAAAGAACAGGGGAATGTCAGATATGGGTTTTTTCAATTTTTCCAATGCTAAAGATATTGGTATAGATTTAGGTACTGCAAACACTTTAGTGTTTATGAAGAATAAAGGTATTATTTTAAGAGAGCCTTCAGTTGTTGCTGTTGATATGAGAACAGACACAGTTAAATATGTTGGTCAAGAAGCAAAAGAGGTTATTGGTAGAACTCCTAGCTCTATTGTTGCTGTTAGGCCTTTAAAAGAAGGCGTAATCGCAGACTTTGATATAACAGCTAGTATGCTGCAAAGCTTTATTAAAAAAGCTTGCGGTAAATCAATGTTTTCTCGTCCAAATGTTATCATCTGTATTCCTTCAGGTGTAACAGAAGTTGAAAGAAGAGCTGTTAGAGAGGCGGCGGTTAAGGCTGGCGCTAGAAACGTTCATATTATTGAAGAGCCTATGGCTGCTGCAATTGGTGCAGGGCTTCCTGTTGCTGAGGCCATTGGTAGCATGGTGGTTGATATTGGTGGTGGTACTTCTGAGGTTGCTGTTATCTCACTAGGAGGTATTGTAGAGGCTTGCTCTGTTAGAATTGGCGGAGATGAGTTTGACACTTCCATTATCCAGTATATCAGAAGAAAGCATAATCTTTTAATTGGTGAGAGAACTGCCGAGGAAATAAAGATAAATATTGGCTCTGCTGTTGGCTACGAAGACGAGGAAACAATGTCTATTAAGGGAAGAAACCTTCTAGACGGTCTGCCAAAAAATATAACTATTGAACCTGCTGAAATTAGAGAAGCTCTTTCTGATTCTCTTAACAGCGTTATTGAGGCTATTAAAACAACTCTTGAGAAAACACCTCCAGAGCTTGCAGCCGATATTATCGATAATGGTATCACTCTAACAGGCGGAGGAGCGATGCTAAGAGGGCTTGATAAGCTGATTTCCCTTGAAACAGGAATTGAAGTGCATATTGCAGAAAATCCACTAGACTGCGTTGCAAACGGCACAGGCGCTGTTTTAAATACAGAAGCTCTAAGCACTGTACTAGACGATAGATACGGAAGATAAGTCTGAAGGGACGGTGAGTAGATGTCTGATTTTTTTAAAGGCAGAAACTTTAAAGTGCTAGTATTGTTGCTTGTAATGCTTTTTGGTTTTATGATAAGGGCATCTATGGAGGGAACAAGCGAAATTCTAACATCCAAAATAATCTCAACCATAACAACACCATTTAATAGTGTTGGAGCTGGGATAAATAATTCTGTTGGTGGATTTTTTGGAAGCATATTCAATGCTAGTAAGATTAGCGAGGAGAATGAACAGCTAAAATCAGAGCTTGCAAGTCTGACAAATCAGCTAGTTGAATTTGAGAGATATAAGCAAGAAAATGAACAGCTAAAAGAGTTCTTGGAGCTTAAAGAAGAGAATAGCGATTTTGAGCTAATGCCAGCAAATGTTATTGGCAGAAACACAGAAGAAAGCTTTTATGGCTTTACTATAAACAAAGGGACTGCGCAAGGGGTTGCTGTTGGCGATCCTGTAGTTTCAGGGCTTGGGCTTGTTGGAATAATCGAGGAAGTTAGCTATTCTTCTGCTAAGGTAACAACTATACTAAGCCCTGTGCTTCAAACAGGTGTGCTTGAGAGTGTGACTGCTGAAATCGGAATAGTAACTGGGACAATAGAGCTTTCTATTGAGGGAAAAAGCAAGCTCACTTACCTTCCTCGTGACTCTGCTGCTTCAGTTGGCGATATAGTGGTTACATCTGGCGTTGGTGGAGTTTTCCCAAAGGATATAGTTGTTGGAGAAATAACAGCGATATTCCCAGAATCTCATGGGCTTTCTCTATATGCAGAGCTAA
>CAYJEV010000193.1:0-2379 GCA_964369265.1 uncultured Oscillospiraceae bacterium | reverse complement strand
TAATTTTAAATCTATTTTGCAAGAATTTGATATTAATACTACTCTAAAACTCATAATATGACCTTTCTACTTTAACAAATCAATGCTATTTTCATAAAATCCTGTTATAGATTGATTTATAAGTTTTACAGATGCCTTATCGCTAATTTTTTTTGAAATACTTATGCTTCCTGAGCGACTAGATTCCCCTAACAAAGATAAGTCACTTTCACGAATATTACATTTAAATAGCACCAATTCATTAAAAAGCAGTTGAGACTGGTCTTCAAGAGATAAACTTATAAATAAGTTTCGCTTCGGAATCAATTTTTTTAACTGGTTGCCAAGCATTATCTTATAAATACTATCACTCAATTTGCTAATAAATAAATCATAATACTTTAAATTCTCCTCTTTTGTTATACCATCAATTTCATAGATTTTGTCATTAGGATTTTTCTTTTTTCTAGCAATAAAGTTAGATATCTTCTTAAAATAATCATTACCATATGAATCAAGCTTTAGTTGAACAGCACCTTTAAATACAATCCTATCTCCTGTTCGTCCTGAGATGTGCATAGGGAAGCCATCAACCTTAAGCAATGCACCAACTTTAAGTTCGCTTAGAATTACTCTATGTTCTATTAGTCCAAGATTTTCTCTTAAATACACATCAAGATAGCTAGGATCTTGCTTTATTTGGTTAGCGAGATAAATAGGAACATATTCAATAGTACGCACTACTTTCTTTTTCAAAAGATGTTCAACAACACAGAAATATGCACCTTTAATGCTTTTGAACGCACCATACTTAGAGATATCCATTAGAGCTTTATATCTACTATTATCTTTGGTTGGGTTTTTAACAGCCATCTCACCCTGACCTTTTTTGTATATAGTTTGATCGAATAATGTGCCGCTTGTTTTGGTTGCTTGCCTTGTGAAAAGGATTTTGGCGTTATGGAATACATCCTTAACTGTCTTAATAGTATTCTCTTTGTCCCATATTACAGTGTCGCCCTTTTTCAAATCTCTGCTATATAAAACCTCTGGCTTCAAGCTATAATGTTCACTTTTAATATTTCTAAAGAATTGCTTAGTGAACTTTTCGTCCCAAACATTACCAACAACAATATTAAAGTAAGCGTCATGAGCGTGGTGATAATCATTTAAATCACGCACTTTCAGCATATCAAAATGCTTTCTAAAATCAGACACATTTCCTGCTTTAACATAACAAACCCTACCATTTTTAGGCTTTAAATATTCAGTAAATAGCTCTGCGACTGCTTTTGTTGCTTGAGAAGTTTCAACAAGTTGTCTTGCAATAAATCCCTCTAGCTCTTTCGGTTCAAACTCGCTAGTTCTATTAAGTCTTTCATATTTTATTTTGTTAATTAGCTCCTTTTCATATAATAACTTCCAAAGCTCAGGGTGCCTGTATTCGTTTGGTATAGGATATTTGTTATCTTTTTTAGAGTTTGCAACCTTGTCAACCAGCACTAAATTATTATGTATGCTATCATCTTTAGTGATTGAGCGAGGATAGATATGCTCAATATCATATAGATTTTGATTAAACAGCTCATTTATGTCTATTGCTTTATCAGTATAAGCGCATCGTCCTAGCTGAGTGAAATATAAATATAACTTTTTCTGCCTTAAGTCAGCCTCGTTTTTGGCCTCAAGCTCGGCAATCAGATAGCTATATTCCTTGCTAAAATGTCTTT
Source organism: uncultured Oscillospiraceae bacterium (assembly GCA_964369265.1). GTDB lineage: Bacteria > Bacillota > Clostridia > Oscillospirales > Ruminococcaceae > DAMCAP01. Next base: position 670 of record CAYJEV010000193.1, on the reverse strand, counting down.
TGTATAAATCAAGTAAAGTGCTGTGGCGCGATTGTTTTCTAGCTTTAATGTCCTCGTCGGAACGTGTCACCTCAATAAATAACTTCTCTGGAGAACTGCCTACTATTTTCTCAATCTCTTTAACAATTTGTACAGCTTGCCATATAGATTTTTTAACTGGTGGTGAGCAATACAAAGCTTTGACATCATCTAGAGTTATATCCTCTATAAGCTGCCTTTTGCTATTAACTTGCTCTATGAAGGTAAATTCATTGCCCAGCAGCTGCATTAAATTATTATTGGTTTCATACATTGCCTCAATTATATTCAGCGCTTCGCCAGTATCATAAACAGAAGAATATACATCGGTTAAAAACTCTTTAGAAAGACGACCCCATCCATTATATTTTAGGTTAGTTAGCTGTTTTATAATTTTGGTATCAAGATCATAGTTAGCAGTTATTTTGTTTTTTAATATGGTCTTGTCATCAGAAAATAAAGTTATCCATCGGACAATATTCTCTGCCATTTCCTCTGTGAACGCATTGCCTAGAATGTTTTTTAAATCAACTAAGCTTTCTAGATTACTTTTAAAGTCTTGGTCTATGCCTGTAAATTCAGCTGTCTTATCAATAAGTGATTTTTTAATTAGGTATGTTTTTACTTTGTTTTTGGTAACTTTTTTCTCTAC
>CAYJEV010000192.1:0-2412 GCA_964369265.1 uncultured Oscillospiraceae bacterium | reverse complement strand
AGAGCTATATTAGAAGTGACAGGAATGCCTTATAATATAGGTCCTTACAAAGCACAGGCAAAGGCTGAGAATGTGGAAGATCCGTTGTCAGAGTTTGTAAAGCAACTGCCTGAGGCTGATAATATAACAATTAAAGATTAGGAGAGAATAATATGAAAGCAAGATTACCAAAAGGAATGGGCGGCGGAGCTGGCAACATGAATCAAATGATTCAACAAGCTCAAAGAATGCAAGAGGAAATGGCTAAGAAGCAAACTGAAATTGAAGAAAGACTATTCACTGCAACTTCTGGTGGCGGTATGGTAGAAGTTGTCTTCAATGGTAAGAGAGAGCTTCAAAACTTAAATATTAAACCTGAAATTGTTGATCCAGACGATATCGAGATGCTAACAGATGTTATATCTGCTGCTATTAACCAAGCTCTAAGAGATATTGAAGCAGTATCTGGAGAAGAGATGGGCAAAATCACTGGTGGAATTAACATACCTGGTATACTATAATGGCATATCAGTTAGTTGCTCTTAATAAGCTAGTTGAGCAGTTACAACGTCTGCCAGGAATTGGCGGAAAGACTGCTCATAGGCTTGCTTTTCATATTTTGAGCAGTCCACCTCAATTTGGCAAAGATCTAGCTTCTGCTATTTTAAACGCAACGGATGTCGTGAAAAACTGCAGTGTTTGCTGTTCTTTAACAGATGCTGATGTTTGCCATATATGCAGTGACGAAAAGAGGGATAGGGGCATAATATGTGTTGTGTCCGATCCTAAAGACATTGCAGCTTTTGAACGTTCTGGAGAATACATGGGAACTTATCATGTGCTTCATGGCCTTATATCTCCACTAGATGGCATAACAGCCGAGGATTTAACCTTTAAGCAGTTATTGACTAGAGTTATCACCGAAGAGGTTAGTGAGGTTATAATGGCTACTAACGGAAGCATTGAGGGCGAGTCAACTGCGCTTTATGTATCACGCTTGTTAAAACCTCTTGGAGTGAAGGTTACTAGGCTTGCTTTTGGTGTGCCTGTTGGTACATTGCTTGAGTATGCAGATGAAACGTCTTTAGATAGGGCGCTTGAGGGCAGACGAGAGATGTAGTGCTTGTATAAATGCTTAAAAACTGACAAAGCTATGAAGAAGAGGGAGGGTTTAGTATGGGTTTTTTTAAAAGCAAGCTAACCTCTGCTGAATTTACAAAGCTTATAAAGTTTGCTATTACTGGTGTTATGAACACTGCTGTGGATTATATTGTATTTACAATACTGATTTATTTTGGTTTATCTACCTCAATTGCGCAAGTGTTTTCTTATTCAGCTGGAATAGTAAATAGCTACACAATAAATCGAAGCTGGACTTTTAAGAGTGAGGAGAGATATATTAGCAGACAGCTATTAAAATTTCTTGCTGTTAACATAGTTATAATGCTTGTAAGTGTTGGTGTAATATATATATTTGAAACTATTATAGGCTTGCCTGTAATGCTTGCAAAGTTATGTACTGTTGGTGTTACTGTAGTTCTTGGTTTTATTCTAAATCGTTTATTAGTATTTTAATGGGAGAGGGGAGCTTTTTATGAAGCAAGTATCTTTTAAAACTTTAGCTGTCAACAGACAAGCTCGCCATGAATATTTCATTGAAGAAGACTTTGAGGTTGGTATAGAGCTATTTGGTACAGAAGTTAAGAGCATTCGTAGCGGACAGGTTAATTTAAAAGAAGCATGGTGTGATATAGTTGAAGGGGAAGTGTTTGTAAAGCAGATGCATGTTTCTCCTTATGAGCAGGGAAATATCTTTAACAAAGATCCTGTGCGTACAAGAAAACTACTATTACATCGCAGAGAAATTAACAGATTAGTTGGACTTATAAATCAACAGGGATTAACGCTAATCCCTTTGTCAATTTATCTTAAGGGTTCTTTGGTTAAAATGCAAATCGCTGTTTGTAAGGGTAAAAAGCTTTATGACAAGCGAGAGGACGCTGCTAAGAGAGATGCTAAGAGAGAAATTGATCGTGCTATAAAAAATAATCGCCACAGCGATTAGATATATGGGGGCGTACCGGTTTCGACGGGGGTCTTGAAGTTTGCACAGCGAGTAGGAGTCGGGCCTCCTTTCAACCCGAATTTTTAAATTAAACGCTAATAATAATAAATTAGTAGCTGCCTAATATTGGCAGTCGTTCAACCTCGGATTACCACGGCTGGGGATTGGGCGTCGATTAGTGGTCAACACTTTAGGGAATCTCCTCGCACCTAAAGCGTATTAGAGGATACCGTTCTCTTCTCCCTGTTTGTCGGGCGCTGATTTCGGGAATTTTATAGATAAACTACACTCGTAGAACTGCTCATGAATGGGCTTTCGGACAGGGGTTCAACTCCCCTCGCCTCCACCAAACAGCGGTGTTAAAAAAG
>CAYJEV010000191.1:0-2423 GCA_964369265.1 uncultured Oscillospiraceae bacterium | reverse complement strand
ATTTAGCAAAACTTTTACTCTACCTGACGGAACACTTAAAGTTTACTGCGAAACTTTATTACTAGCCCTAAAAAAGAATAAATATCAAGATGTTGTCAATAATAAATTGAAATTATTAACAATATCGAGGTGGAAAGTGGAAAAAAGAATTTTAAGCTCGTTTGTATTTATTGTCATTTGTTTCGTGGCAATAATGATGAGGCTGTCTTATATTATCAACAACCCAACCTACAAAGAAGCAAGCAGCGCAAAATCGGCTAAGGTGCTAGAGATCGCCGAAGGAAGAGGTACTATATACGACAAAGACCTAATCCCCCTAACTAACACTCATGGATATAATATCGCAGCAATAAACCCAAGCATTGAAGCTCAAGCAGCTCTTCTTAGTGTTGCAAGCGAGGAGGAGAAAGATTTTATACTCGCTCAATTTAAACAAGGCAACCCATTTACAATGCTTGTAGAGGAAGAGATGATATATTCTCGCGGCATAGATGTTTTTAGGGTAAATGAACATTTTACCGACATTCAAGAAGCAAGCCATATAGTCGGATACTTAGACGGAGATGGTATTGGTGCATATGGACTGCAAAAAGCTGCAAATGACTATCTAAGCTCTGCTGGTGGTAGCTTGGCTGTTAGATATGAGGTGAATGCTGTTGGTGGCAGCATATCAGAAGCAGAAGTTATAGACACTAACTATAATAGTGGAGCTGGCATTGTGACTACACTAGATCTTGATATTCAAAGGATAGTTGAACAGGCTGGAGCAGAAATAGAAAAAGGCGCAATTGTTGTTGGTGAGGTTCAAAGTGGCAATATATTAGCCTCTGCAAGCTTTCCGAGCTTCTCGCCAAACGACCTTGCAAGCTCATTAGAAGATGAAAACTCTCCATTCATTAACCGAGCCTTCACACCATACAGCGTTGGTTCAAGTTTTAAAACTCTAGTTGCAGCCGTTGCCTTAGAAGAGGGATATAGCACAGAGCGACTTTATAGATGTGATGGCTATGTCGAGGTTGGTGATGCTGTTATAAAATGCCATTTTGAGCAAGGGCATGGAATAATTGACATGACCTACGCATTAGAGCAGTCTTGCAACCCATATTTCATTACCCTAGCAATGCAGATTGGAGGCAATAATCTTGCCTATAAATCGGAGCTTCTCGATTTTGGAAGCACAAACGAATTTATACCTTCATATGCGACAAGCAAAGGGACAATACCAAGCTATGAAACCCTTGCCTCCGATATCGCAACAGCAAACCTAGCCTTAGGTCAAGGCGACTTAATGCTAACCCCTGTTCACATGGTATCGCTAATGTCGACTATAGCTAATGGTGGCATATATAATCAACCACGTTTAATTTTAGGTTATACAAACACAGGCGAAGAAATGAACGAAAGCCTGCCTGTGTATTCTCCGACAAGGGTATTCTCAGAATATAGCGCAGATACTGTTGCCGCAATGATGGCTTCTGTTGTTGAGAATGGCAGTGGTAGCCGAGCAAAACCAGATAGCTCCACTGCTGCTGGAAAAACAGCCTCAGCACAAAGCGGTCAATTCAAAGAAGATGGCAGCGAAATTGTACAAGCGTGGTTTTGCGGATTTTTCCCAGCAGAAAATCCTAAATACAGCATTGTTGTGCTAGTCGAAGATGGAGAGTCAGGAACAAAAAGCGCTGCTCCTATCTTTAAAGCTGTGGCAGACGAGATAATCAAGCTCGAAAATCGCTCCAAAAACCTATATGCCCTAAGCAGCGAAATTAAATATTAACCAAAAAGCAATTGTCACCCTAAAAATTAAATGGGTTGACAATTGCTTTTTTGTATGTTATTATCAGCTTATTATAAAAGCGTTATAAATGCTAGATTTATGGTAAATCTGATGTGGCGATTTTCATGCGACGGTGCGTCGAGTGCCGCACCCTACTATTATGGGGCATCAACCTTTGGTGTACTGTTTATGGTCATGCAAAACCAAAAATGACAAAACCAAAATATATATCCCCACCAAACAGCGACCCACCCAAAGCTGGCTAACGTTTTTTTGGTTTTAACTACGCCCCCAGTCATTTTGTCTGTATTTTTCGTGAAGGCAGTTTGGCGGCTAACCAAAGTAGTATCGAAAAATACCAAAATGGAACAAACTCTATGCCCCCACCCTCTCGTTGATTTTTGGTACTTTTGTTCAATGACAAAAGTACGAATGTCGCTAACTTGATGATACGCATGATATGGAAATGACAGCACAAAACCTTATGACCAAAGGCATTTCCATGGTAGGACATCAATTTTTTGTGGCTTCTTTATGGTCATACAAAACATCAAATGAGATTTCAAATTGTAGCGGCGACTATCAGTCGCCATCTTAGTTTTTCGCTAATCCTCTGGTTTTTTTGCCATCAAGGCTCCGCTCCGCTTAC
>CAYJEV010000190.1:0-2493 GCA_964369265.1 uncultured Oscillospiraceae bacterium | reverse complement strand
TGACAGCTTTGTCAACTCAAATAAACTTTAGATTAAATAAACTCCACTACGTTCCAATTATTTAAGTGAATAGGTAAAAGTGAATAGTGAAGAGTGATGGTGTCGCTTTGCGATGTTTTAAATGACTTGCAGTCGGCTTGAAACCTTGATATAACTTACAATTTTCAATCCATCACGAAGTGATACATTAATTTTTCACTAAATCTAATATAAACTATTAATTTTTTAATGCTCGGTGTTATTCAAAATAGCTAATAAGATATGAGGTGCAGCCATGAAGACTAAAAATAAGGGAATAAATATTTTTATTATTTTGCTAATGATAGTATTTTTCAATATATTAGCAGTTATTTGGTTCAATAATATGGTTTTTGAAGAGCTTGAAGCTTCTGCAAAATCTTCGCTTCAAGAGATGGCTAGCGAGCAAAGCAAGGCTATTTCTCTCATTATCGAAAATAAAAGAGATAATGTCATTGGCATTGTCGATACTATAAGATTTATTGGAAACGATATAGAAACACTATATAACTCAATGGATTTATGGGAGAAAGAATTTGAAATTGAAACCATTATATTAACTGATTTAAACGGAAATGGAATTGTTTCAAATGGAGGAACAGCAAATATTGCAGATAGGGATTATTTTCATCCAGCAGCTGCTGGAGAGATAGTTTTATCGAACGCTTATGACTCATCCCATACTGGAAATAGGGTTTTAGCTTTAGCAGCTCCGATTTACTATAATGGCAGTGTGTCTGGAGTAATTGTAACTGAATATAATGTGCTCGCTCTTGCCGAACTGCTTATAGGCTCGACTGATAGCCGCGGTTCTGCTATGATAGTGAACTCAGAAGGCAACATATTAGTTCATACTTATCCATTCCCTATCTCCTTCGAGAACTTTCAAGGCGCTGAATTCGAGGGCGGAAAAACATATCAAGACATACTAGACGATTTTTCTAACTCAAATGCTGGAGATGTTATATTTTCAATCGCAGGAGATAGAAAGCTTGGAGAATACATACCTTTAGGCGTTGAAGACTGGACTTTATTTTTTGAAATATCAGAAACAGCCTTATCCGATAGCGGAAACACTATTACCACTGGAATGCTTATTATCAGCGCTAGTTTGCTTTCAGCCTTCTTGATTTTAATTATTTACATTCTTATAGTTAGAAGAAGAAGCTTGCAAAACATCGAACAAGTTGCTTTTTATGATGAGTTAACAGGGGTTTCAAATCTAGTTAAATTCAAAATGGATTTAAGCGAAATTATCAGCAGAAAAGATTTTGATACAAGCAAATACATTTTATTAAAAGGCGATATTGAGAATTTCAAGGTTATAAATGAAGTCTTTGGTATGGAAATTGGAGACAGAGTTATCTGCCAAGTTGCTAACATCATACAATCTATGGAAGGCGAAGTGTTTGAGATTGCTAGAACTGGTTCTGACGAGTTCTTAATTCTTGCAGAAAAAGATAAGGTAGAACATTTTTTTGCTAATAGAGAATTTTTTGTTGATAAGCTTAAAGCCGCAGTACCAGAAATTAGAAAGCATATACTATCTTATAGATATGGAAGATACTTTTTAGAGCCTTCTGAAACTAATGTTGATGATATGATAAACAAAGTTAGTATCGCCCATAGCTATGCCCGCACAGGAGTTGGGATGTCAGTTTGGGACTACGATATTAAGTTCAAAAATCATATGTTACGAATGACTGAACTCACCAATAAAATGGAAGATGCACTTGCTAATAAAGAGTTTAAAATGTTCTTGCAACCAAAATATAATGTTAGAACCAATCAGATTGTTGGGGCAGAGGCGTTAGTTCGTTGGTTTGAGGAGGATGGAGGTGTGGTTTACCCAAATGACTTCATACCTTTGTTTGAAAAGAATGGATTTATCACAAGTTTAGATGAATTTATTTTTGCATCAGCCTGCGAGTATATTTCAGAAAGGCTGCAAAATGACGAAAATTGCGTGCCAATATCTGTCAACTTCTCAAGACGCCATCTTAAAAACCCAGAGTTTGTTAATAGGCTTCAAAGCATCACAAAGCTCTATAACACACCAACTAACTATCTCGAAATTGAGCTAACAGAAACTGCTGTTATAGAGAATATTGATGTCTTAAATGAGGTTCTCGATCAACTACACTCTGCTGGATTTATTGTTGCTATTGACGATTTCGGCTCAGGGTATTCTGCTCTTGGCATGTTAAAAGAATATAAGTTTGATATTGTCAAGCTAGATAGGTCATTCTTCATCTGCCCAGAAGAATATAGAGAAAATGCTAAAACTGTAATCACTGGTATTATAAATCTTGTTACTAGCTTAGGATCAAGAATAATAGCAGAAGGCGTAGAGTATGTTGATCAAGTTGAATTTCTTCGCACAGTTAACTGCGACTCTGTCCAAGGATATTATTTCTCAAAACCAATTAACTCCAATGAATTTAAAAAGCTATTAGACTCTCAAAACTAAATAAA
>CAYJEV010000189.1:0-2512 GCA_964369265.1 uncultured Oscillospiraceae bacterium | reverse complement strand
AAACCCCTTAGCCATTCACATTTCACTAAAAATTAAACATACCCCTCAAGCCCTCTTACTGTGACATCGCCAAAGTTGACTGCTATTTCGCCATTTTCAGTTAAAACAACTAATGAACCATCTTCCTCTAGCCTAACTGCTCTTCCTTTGAAACTGCTATCAGATAAATGAACCTCGACTTCTCTGCCTAAAGTTATTAGCTTTGAGCGATAATACAAAAACAACTCATCCTTGTATCCTTCTTCATCAACCAACCTCTCAAGCTGTTTTACCAGCTCGGTGGCTATCTCCTCTATATCGCAGTCTATTCCTAATATGCTCTTAACAGAACCAGCATTTGGCAAGCTCTGCTCTTCAAAATGCGATTTAGGTGTGTTTAGGTTTATGCCAATGCCAGCAACAACGCCGTTTGCTGTGCCCTCGCATAATATACCGCAAATTTTCTTTTCGTTTAGGAGTATATCATTAACCCATTTTACCATAAAACCCTCGCCATAGCAATGCCCTAAAGCCTTTAAGACAGTTGCTCCAATGTAAAATGTTTCAGAAGCGTTTCCTGAAAGTCTAGGCAGAGTGTAGGAAAGGTACAGCCCGTTGTTTGGGGAGGTAAAAGAGCGATTATTTCGCCCTCTTCCAGCTGTTTGAATAGAGGCAATAACAACATTCTTATAATGCCCCTCGTTTAGTAGTTTTTTTGCTATATTGTTAGTGGAATCAATTTCTTTATAGTAGTGTAACGGAGAATTTGAAAGCTTTTTCTTATCCATAGCCCCTCCTAAAATAGGGTTACACCAAATGAAAGCACACCAACTATAATACCGCTTGTTATAACACCAAGCGCAATTGGTGGGACAGCCTTTTTAAGCGGCATTCTAAGTAGTGTAGCGATTAAGCAACCTGTCCATGCGCCAGTTCCTGGAAGAGGCACAGCAACAAACATAAACAGCCCCATCATAATAGCACCATCTATTTTCGCTATCTTCTTTTCGCCAATCTCGATTATCTTTTGGAATATAAAGCCAACATAAGGCAGCTTTGCAAAAAGCCTTAGTATATAGCCAGCAAAAGGAATTAAAAATGGCACTGGCAGAATATTGCCTATAACTGCAAGGAAATACACCCTCCAAAAGTCCATCTCTAAAACCAAAACACCATAAGGTATTGCCCCTCTAAGCTCTATCACAGGCAGGGTAGCGATACCCATAACCATTAAATCGTTTAATGTCATCTCTTCTCTCTTTTCTATTTAAGTATTTCTTTGGCAGCAAGCATAACCCCAGTCTTGCCAGAAGGATAGGTTATTCCCCCTTGCATCCACACAGCGAAAGGCTCTCTCATTGGAGCATCTGCCGAAAGCTCAATTGACGCTCCCATTGTAAACGCACCGGCAGCCATGACAACCTCGCTCTCGTATCCAGGCATTGCCCATGGCTCTGGAGATACAAAGCTATCTATTGGCGAACCAGCCTGAATGCCTCTACAAAACTTTAATAGTGTTTGAGGGTTTTCAAGGCATAGCGCTGTTATTATATCCGTTCTCTTTTCGTTTAGTGCTGGGTAGCAAGTATATCCCATCTCGTTAAATAGGGCAGTTGCAAAAATGCCTGTCTTAATTGCAGAAGCAACAACAGATGGCGACATAAAAAAGCCTAAGTACATATTTCGTAGCTCATCAAGGGTGCATCCAACCTCTCTGCCCATACCAGGGCATGTCAGCCTATCGGCACACATTTCAATAAGTTCATGCTTTCCAGCTATATATCCTCCAGTTTTAGCAATTGCACCGCCAGGATTTTTAATCAAAGACCCAACTATTAAGTCAGCGCCTCTATCAGTCGGCTCTTCTCTCTCAACAAACTCCCCATAGCAGTTATCCACCATTACTATTGTATTAGGGGAAACCTCTTTTATTCTTGCAGTCACATCAGCAATTTCATCAACATTTATTGCTGGACGAAGAGAATAGCCTCTTGAACGTTGAATATAAGCAAGTTTTACTCCTTTAACCTTAGCTAAAACTGCCTGAGTATCTATTTTGCCCTCTTTTGTTAGCTCGACTTCGCTATAGTTCACTCCCCAATCTTTAAGACTGCCTTTGCCCTCGCCGCGAATGCCTATAGCTTCTTCTAGTGTGTCATATGGTTTGCCTGTGATTGATAGGAGCGTATCATTTGGGCGAAGAACACCAAAAAGAGCTGTTACAATAGCGTGTGTACCAGAAACAAAGTTATGCCTAACAAGCGCATCCTCTGCCCCAAACACTCGTGCAAAAAGCTTATCTAATGTATCTCTGCCCCTATCATCATATCCATAGCCTGTTGTGCCAGATAGATGAGCAGCTGAAATTTTCTCCTCAGCAAACGCAAGCAACATCTTTTGCGTGTTATACTCCTCTATTCTCTCGACCTCTTTAAAATATGGCGCTGCCTTATCTTCAGCTATTTCAGCTAGCTTCAATAGCTTCTCTGGCATATCTATCATACTCTTCATAATGCTATTATATCTCCTCTTT
>CAYJEV010000188.1:0-2520 GCA_964369265.1 uncultured Oscillospiraceae bacterium | reverse complement strand
AAAAACGTCTTAGGCGATATCAAATCACCATTTGAATATATTTTAACATAACTTGTTGGATCTTGCTTCGCTGCATACATTGCCTTATCAGCACGATGAAGCAAGTCTTTAGCAGTCGTACCCCCTGCCGGAAAATGCGCAATCCCAAGACTAGAGCTACAAGCCATAACCTTATTTTGATACATATACTGCTTTCGATATATCTTATTTAAGTCGTCAATTATTTTCAAGGTATTTTTTGGATTTCCATTATCCCTAACAATCACAACAAATTCATCTCCGCCCTGCCTATATGCCCTAACACTATCTTTAGGCAACTTTTTAAGCTCAGCACCTATCTGAACTAACAGCGCATCTCCAGCATCATGTCCCATAACGTCGTTTATCTTTTTAAATCCGTCTAAGTCGCAGAAAACAACAAACCAACTATCTCCAAACTTGCTTTTATCGCTAATAAAAGCAGCGACATCATCATCGAGGCTTCTTCTGTTTGGCAAGCCTGTTAAATAGTCGAACTGTGCAAGTTTTTCAATCAAAAACTGATTTCTCTTGCTTTCAGTTATGTCAACACTAGCCACAAGATGGGCTATTCTTCCATCTGTCCAAGGGAAGGAAGAGCTTAACACTCTAAACCATGATTTGTCAAATGGACGCTCATAATCCCAGGTATATGTTTTGTTAAGATTACCATTCTCATCAACAAGCTTAGGTTGAGGGCAAAAATCGCAAGGTGCAGTTTTATCATCAAAGATGGACTGCCAGCATTTTTTGCCTATCATATTTTCAACCCCACCATAAGGGCGAGCCATTGATTTATTTACATATAATATGTCGTGTGTGTAATAATCGTTGACATATATGTCTATACCGATATGATCAAGCACATTGCTTAAAGCTTTTTCGGTATTGGCAATTCCTTTGCGATACAAACTAAGCTTTATATTATTTGCAAGCAAAGAAAGCACAGCGCAGGAGGTTTCTATATCAATATTTTCTTTTCTGACTGACTTTCTTCTATCAGCCAAACCAACAAATCCAGCAAGCTCATAATGCTGATTTAATATAGGAATGAAAATTAAAGTGTTAGCATTAAAAATCTTCATTAAATTTGCTTGTAGGGAAGTTTTTTCCATATCGCCCCAAGCTATCACAATTTTTTCAGAGCAAAGCACACTAAGTTGCTCAAAGCCTAGAACTCCTCTTAAATCGACTTTATCCAACGAACTACTTGTGCTAGCAATATCATAATTCTCTTGCCTTTCAAACACACCTAAATGGTTTACTTCATATATAAAACCAGATGCTATATCAAAAAATCCACAAACGTCCTTTAAAAAATCTCGCTTAGAGAAATCCTTTTCATTTGCAACACTCATCTGTTGCATCATTTTTTGCCAAAATTCATCTTTTAGTAAGTTCACAAAATTCCCCCAAGTATTTTTATTTACATATATTATAAGTGTATAACAAATTAAGATGAAAGTTATGAATTTTTTGTGTATAAAAACACAATTTTATAAGAATTTCCAAAATAAAGAAGTATCTAAGCCTTACTGCTTGATACTTCTCATATCTTTTTGTTCACAATTGCAACTAAATATTATTTTAAAGCAAATAACTATGAGGCTTTCTCTGATTTAAACAGCATTATATTGAATAGAAGAAGGAAAGCAGCAAGCACCCATATTGCGTAGCCAGCAAGCTCTCCGATTATTAAAGCTCCTAAAAAAGTACCTAGAGGGAAAGAGAAGGTCAGCAAGAAATATTTGAATGTTGTCTTTAAGCTTCCCTTGCTATCTGTAACAGCTTTGAAGAAAAACTGCCCTAGTGTTCGCAAATTTCCTGTGCTAACAGATATATTATGTCCTCCAAACTCCCATTTAACAAACACACAAAAATGGTATCCACCAACTATTGCAAGATATGAATTAACTATTGTGTTGCCAAGAGGGGCAAGAAAAGGAACTGGCACTAACATCAAAACCTCAACCATTAAAGCATACTTCTGCCAGCTTCCTCCTAAATTATTAGACACTATTCTGTTTTTAACAACTTCGTGAAGCAATACACCAAAAAGGCAAGAGCAAATTGCAAGCAAGCTTAGCAAACCTCCAATAATATCTCCCTCGGCAAAAGAAAGACCCATTCTTGTCATATTGCCTGTGTGCATTGTTACAAAATCGCCTCCGTGAAGCAAGGAGGAATAGGCGTTTATAAAGCCTGCTGTTCCTGTAACTGTCATCATAAATACTAGCTTCTCATGAAAAGGCACTACCTGCTGATTTACACTCATTTTTTAACTGCTCCATTCAAGTTTATTTATATTCAATAACCTTTGAAGATTATTATATCATAACCAAAATGACCTGTCAATTCTGCGTTGTGGCTGTTTTGTGTGCGACGGTGCGTCGAGCGCCGCACCCTACCATTTTTGATACATCAACTTTTGGCGGTTTGCTTATGGTCATGCAAAACATCAAATAACATCGCAAATTGTAGCGGCGACTAGTAGTCGCCATT
>CAYJEV010000187.1:0-2548 GCA_964369265.1 uncultured Oscillospiraceae bacterium | reverse complement strand
AAAAAACGGATGGCAAAAGCCATCCGTTTAAGTTTAGTATAAAATGCTAATTAGTAAGCAACACCTTGAGCGATCATCGCTTCAGCAATCTTCTCAAAACCAGCTAGGTTTGCACCGATAACTAGGTTGCCTTCTGCACCATACTTCTTAGAAGCATTGAATGCATTGTGGAAGATGTTAACCATGATAGCATGTAGCTTTTGGTCAACTTCTTCAAATGTCCAAGAAGTTCTGATAGAGTTTTGGCTCATTTCTAGACCGGAAGTAGCAACACCACCAGCGTTAGCAGCCTTAGCTGGTCCAAATAGAACGCCAGCCTTTAGGAAAGCTTCAACAGCTTCTGGAGTACAAGGCATGTTAGCGCCCTCAGCAACAGCGATACAGCCGTTAGCGATTAGAGTAGCAGCCTCTTCGCCGTTTAGCTCGTTTTGAGTTGCACATGGTAGAGCAACATCACACTTGATGCTCCAGATACCACGGCAGTTCTCTGTGTAAGTAGAACCAGGAACTCTCTTAGTGTACTCAGAAATTCTAGCACGCTCAACTTCCTTAAGTTGCTTAACAACTTCTAGGTTGATACCAGCTGGATCGTGGATGTAACCTTGAGAATCAGAAAGAGCAACAACCTTGCCGCCTAGCTCTGTAGCCTTCTCAGTTGCGTAGATAGCAACGTTACCAGAACCGGAGATAACAACAGTCTTGCCTTTGAAGGAATCCTTCTTCATGCATTTTAGCATTTCTTCTGTGAAGTAGCAAGTACCATAACCTGTAGCTTCCTTTCTAGCTAGAGATCCGCCGTAGCTTAGTCCCTTACCAGTTAGAACGCCTGTGAAGTCGTTTTGAATTCTCTTATATTGACCGTACATAAAGCCGATCTCTCTAGCGCCAACGCCGATATCACCAGCAGGTACATCTGTGAATTGGCCGATATGTTTAGCAAGCTCAGTCATGAAGCTTTGGCAGAATCTCATGATTTCGTTATCTGATTTGCCCTTAGGATCAAAGTCAGATCCGCCCTTACCGCCGCCCATTGGTAGGCCAGTTAGGCTGTTTTTGAAGCATTGCTCGAAACCAAGGAACTTGATAACAGAAGCACAAACGGATGGGTGGAAACGTAGGCCGCCCTTGTATGGTCCGATAGCAGAGTTAAATTGAACTCTGAAACCGCGGTTAACATGTACTTTACCAGCATCATCAACCCAAGATACTCTGAATTGAATGAATCTCTCTGGCTCAACGATTCTCTCGATAACACCAGTGTCTGCTAGGGATGGATTAAGCTCTAAAGCTGGCTCAAAAGACTCAAGAACCTCTTTCACTGCTTGTTGAAACTCTGGCTCTCCTGCATTTCTCTTGCAAACTGTATCATATACACCTTGCAGATATGAACTCTTAAATTCCATTGTAAAGTCCTCCTAAAATTAAATTATAGACCCCAAAACTTAAATATTTAAATTCCTAACCAAATAAAGCTTGAGGAATTTTGCCCTTATATTATACAATGCCAGAAGATGTAAAGTCAATACAATAGAACTTTTTTCAAATAGCAGATTAAACGAAAATAGAGAGCAATTATGGGCAAAACAAACAAGAATAAAGATATAATGATAAAATGTGATTTTACATCAAAAATAAGGTTAAAAAAGTTCACTTATTGTTATAATTTAATTGTGAATGAAAAGGCTTACAGCATTATTTTCTCTTGTTTCATTAAGATCTATAACTCGCTGGTTGCTGCTTCCTCTAAATTTAAGCGATAAATCTTTTTTTGCAAGAATGAATTTTCCATCCACCAAAATATCAGCAATCTGAAGCAATTTATCGATATATGGTTCTTTGTTAGAGCGTTCTAGTAGCTCCTCATAAGTATATCCACTATAAATTACAACATCTCCGCCTAAAGCTTTAACAGCCTTTCCAATCTCAGCACATTCTCTTGCTTGGTGAGTTGGCTCTCCGCCAGAAAATGTTATCCCTTTTAAAAAGGGATTTTTTTGATACTCGGCTATAATTTTTTCAGTGGTGGTTATATATCCTCCGTTAAAGTCGTGAGTCTGTTTATTGTGGCAGCCTTCGCAGTTATGAGGACAGCCTTGTGTAAAGACAGTAAATCTAAGCCCTGGGCCATCGACTATAGATTCTCTTACTACTCCTGCAATTCTTATATTCATTTTATCCTCCTTTTTTATAATCACAAAACCAAAATGACAAAACCAAACTATATACCCAAAGGCGCATCCATGGTAGGGGATGTTCTTAATTGTCGCTAAATATTTTGTTGTGCAACATAGATTTGCCCTCGATGGCATATTTGGTATAAACGATTTATTTTGTGCGACATTCCTTGAACTAGACACCATTAAACACACAAAATCCTATACAATCCCAAAAGCGAAATGACCTGTCAATCGCTCCTTGCGGCGATTTCGTGCGACGGTGCGTCGAGCGCCGCACCCTACCATTTGTGGGGCATAGACTTTTGATGGGTTGTTTATGGTTATACAAAACAAAAAATGACATTGCGCGTTGTAGCGGCGACTAGTAGTCG
>CAYJEV010000186.1:0-2564 GCA_964369265.1 uncultured Oscillospiraceae bacterium | reverse complement strand
TTTTGAAAAAATTTAGCAAAACTTTTACTAAGCCTGACGGAACACTGCAAGTTTACTGCGAAATCCTTTAGTCATCAGCCCAATAAAAACTAACTCAACATATCCAAAAATGCCTTCATCGCCTCAGTCACCCATTTGTCTTTATGATAAATCAACTGGCTAGAAAACTCAATCTCCCCCTTAATGCTAACATCAAGAATTGCCAAATGTTTCCCATGTTCGCTATTCTCAACAACATATCTCGGCAAAAATGTAACCCCATCAAAATCTTTTAGCAAGCTTATAATGGCAGATGTGTTGTTTATCTCAATAACAGGATTAACCTCCAGCCCCTCTTGAAATAACAGTCCCTCAAGCATCTTTCTATAGATACTATCCTTCTCTGGCATAACTAAATCCTGCCTTATAATGTCGCAAAGCCTAATATTAGATTTATTTGTAAGTTCGTTAGTTTTTGAGCCAACAAAAACTATCTCCTCAAGCGAAGCATTAACGCATTTTAATTCTGAACTTGAAAACTGCTGCTCAAGAACATAAATAATGTCAAGCTCATTTTTGTTTATCATCCCAATAAGCTCCGCTCCTGTTGCAATGTGTATTGAAAGCTTAACATAAGGATAGCTCTTGTTGTATTTTGATACTATGTTTGAAAGCCTAGCTGTGTATAAAGATTCAACAACACCTATCCTAAGCCTTCCCCTGATTCTGCCTGTCTTATTGCCAACAAGAACTGCCTGCTCGCATAAATCCGAAATTTGATTTGCATATATAAGCAAATCCTGCCCAACAGATGTCAGCATTACTTTCTTTCCAAACCTCTCAAAAAGAGGCTCTCCTATCTCTGCCTCTAGTTGTTGTATCTGCGCTGTCACAGTCGACTGAACATAGCCTAGCGACTCTGCTGCTTTTGTAAAATGGCAAAGCTCTGCTACCTTTAAAAATGTGTTTAAATTCCTTAGCTCCATTATGCCCTCCTATCATTTCTTTTTTCGATTGTTATAATCAAATTAAATCATTTTACAAATTATAAACTATAAGTTAAACTAAAGTCAAGAAATATATTGAGCCACATCGATATATTTAACAAACATAACTTAACGGAGGATTTATCTAATGGGTAAAATGGAATATTTAAAATCAATGCCTGTCGCTGTTTTAGGTGGTGGTGCAGTTGGTAAAACTTGTGCTGCTGATATAACACTAGCTGGCGGTAAGGTTCGTCTTTATGATGCAATGCCTTTCGCTGAGGTTTCTTTGCATAACCTAGAAAAATCAGGCATTCTGCTAGACGGCGTTCAAAGAAACAGAGATGGTTTTGAGCGTTCTGGTAGAGCATATATTGATACTATAACATCCGATATGGCAACAGCTGTTAAGGGTGCTGGTCAAATCATTATCGCTATGGGTTCTTGGGGACATGAGCCAACTTTCAGAAATTTAATTCCGCATCTTGAAGATGGTCAAGTTATTCATATCTTCACAGACAACTTCGCTACTCTTCTTCTAAGAAGACTAATGAGAGAGATGGGTTGCACTAAAAAAGTTATTATTGGTGGATGGTCCTCTGCTCCATACGGCACTCGTATTGAAACAGTTGGCAAGTTCCAATTCCCTCACGTTGGCGCAAAATACAGAGCTATCACACTTCGTGGCGCTGCTCTTCCAATGGTAGACACAGACGATTTCATCGAAGCTTCTACATACCTGCCATGTATGGACGCTGTAACTCAAGGCGATGGAGCTGACAAGGCTAACACAGTTCTTGATGTTAACTTTGCAAATGTAAACCCTGTTATACACGTTCCAGCAACAATTTTAGGCGTTTCAACAATGGAAAACTGGGGTGTAATTTTCTGCGGAAACGATAGAACTACATACTCTATGTACAGCCATGGCCTATGCCCATCTATCTGCGAAGTGCAATACAAATTCTATAACGAAGAAATTGCTCTTGCTAAAGAAATCGGAGTTGGTTGCCCAACATATAAATACGATATGTTCTTCTCTCGTCGTAGCATATTAACTCAAGAGTACATGGGTCTTGACAAGGACGGAAACGACAATGTTGTCTTCCCTCTTGACCAACCTTCCAACGAAGGCAACACAGGACCAAACAACATCAACCACCGCTACCTAACTGAAGATGTGCCAATCGGCTGCAAGATTTATCATGATCTTGGCGTGCAGTATGGTGTTAGCACTCCAATTATTGACTCTATGATTACTCTTGCTGGCGCTATGCATAACAAAAACTTCTTTGTTGAGAGCAAATACAATCTTGAGTATCTTGGCATTAAGGATATGCCAAAGGATGAGCTACTAGCTTACCTAAACGATGGTGTATATAATCGCTAATTCTGCGCTTAAAAGATAAGCCACCCACACATAATCCGAATCCGCCTCACATTGCTGTATTCGCACCTTATGCTTCGTCCTCCTCATCACCATATGCACATATGCTTTCTTCGTCCTCCTTGCCTAAGTCACAAATACAGCAATGTGAGGTCAAAGATTTTATAAGAAATAGGAGGTTTGGTTACAAGGAAAAGGCTTGCAGTAATACT
>CAYJEV010000185.1:0-2593 GCA_964369265.1 uncultured Oscillospiraceae bacterium | reverse complement strand
AAGTTTAGTGAAAATCCCTTAGTCATTAGCCAAACAAAGTGTTTCAATGTATTTCATTAACTCATCTTTTTTAGTCGCTGGAATAGATACCTTCAGCTCAATAAAATTATGCTCAACTTCCTCTAACATCAAAGTTTCCTTTATTTCATCATACTCCATGTCAGAACTAAGCTTCGCAATATTTTTGTTTTTTAAATAATAAGAATTTTCTTTATCTCTAACAAAATCATCAGAAATTTTCCTCTGAATTTCATCAGAAAACTTCGTTAATATTAAGGCTGAACGCATTGAAATTTTATTTAAATCTAGCAAATTTAAAAACTCAAGCCTTAGTTTTGTCAAGCTTAAATATCTTTGTATCTGCCTAATAGATAAATCATAATCTTCTGCTATCTTCTGATACGCATCGGTGTTGTTTCCGAGCATTACATATTTTCGATGTATTGACTTAACCTTTTCTTTTGCAGAAAGTGTCCTTGAAATAAAGTTAGAGTCAATTATAATCTGCTTTGCTGTGTTGGTGTCAATATCCCTCTTTATCACACAAGGTATGCTTAAATAGATATCGTCTTTTGTCTTTTCATATAGCTTGCTATATGCTCTAACCCTGTTGTGACCTGATAATATAATGTAACGCCCTAAAACTTCCTCGCCATCAGTAACAGCCTTTTCAGTTATAGCAGCGCTGCTATTATCAAAGTTTAATCTAATTGTGTTAAGCTCCTCAAAAGCGCCCTCTTCTGCCTCTTCTCCTCTGTCCCACACAACTATAGCATGAAATAAGCCGTTTTCAGTGATAGAGTGTATTAGCTCAAGCATCTTATCCTCTGGCAAAGGCTCATAAAAGTTCCAAGCTGCAGGAGATTTAGAAAGGCTTTCTGTTTTAAGGTAAATGATATCGGCTGAGCGTGGCATTTCCAGAATAGACTGCGCAAGCTGTGCTGCGCCCTTTTCAGCTCCTTGTTCAGTCTGCCCTACTATGCCAAACAATGCATTATCTTGAGGCTTATTTAAATCACTTTCAAAAAGTATATTCTTTCTCTTTAAAGCTGACATCTCTTAATTACCTCCTTTGTAAGAGCTCTATATTCTTTTGCAATTCGGCTAGAATTGTATTTGAATACAGGGATGTTTTCCCATTGAGCATTTTGTATTTTTACATCAGTTTGAATTATAGTATCAAAAATAAGATCGCTATACGCTTCTTTAAGTTCGAGTATAGCAGCTTCGCTTATAGTCTTGTTTCGCTTATCATATCTGTTTATTACAATGCCTAAAATAGATAGCTTTGTATTATACTTTTGTATTCCCTTAATAAAGTCAATGACTGTCACAATTCCCTCAACATCAAAGCCAGCTGGCTGAACAGGAATTAAGCAATAGTCTGAAGCATTAACTACATTAAAGTTTAATAAAGATAAATTAGGGTTAGTGTCAATGATAATAAAATCATAAACGCCTAGAGAGATAACAGGCGAAAGGATGTTAAGCACAATATTTTCTCTATGCATTTTTGTAAACATAACCATGTCAAGCGTTCCCATAGAAACATCTGAGGGAATGAAGTCAATGTTTTCGTATTCAGTTTTTTGTATGTAATCAACTAATGAGGTTTCGTTAATTACAGCCTTTCCAAAATGCTCTGGAGTTTTCCCAACATTAAAAGAAGAGGATAAGTTTCTTTGTGCGTCGGTGTCAATTAAAAGTATTTTAAAGCCCTCTTCAGCAAGGCAGTAACCTAAACTAGAGGTTAGGGATGTTTTTCCGCAACCACCTTTATTATTAACTGTCGAAATAACTTTTGTATCTTTAAAATTAGGGTTGTAAATACTGTCTACCTCAAGCCCTAAAGCATTGCAAAGTTTTATTATTTTATCTTCTTCTGGTATCATTCTTCCGGTTTCAATAGCCTTTATTGTATTAATATTTATGTTAGTTTGCTCGCTTAGTGATTTTTGGGTTATGTCTAGTTTTGTTCGCTCATTTTTTATCATCTCATGTTCAAATTTCGCCATTTATACCCCTCTTTTCCTTTTTTTTTACAAAAAGTTATAACCAAGTGCCTTTTTATAGCATTTTAACACAGTTTTTTTATAAAAGCAAGTATCACATAAAACTTTGTTTGGCTAATGACTAAGGGGTTTTCACTAAACTTGCAGTGTTCCGTCAGGCTTACATAGAGTTTTGCTCAATTTTTTGCAAAAAATTGCGGTGTCGAGAGGCAGAGCCTTCGGCGCTTTCCGCAGAAAGCGAAACACTTAAAAAAACCAAACAGCTTTCACATCAAAAAACAATACAGGCACAAAAACCTCAAGTTCGTACAAAGCTGGGGGTGTGTTCATGTGAAAGCTTAACTAGCCCATAAACAGAGGAACGCACTATCCGAACCCACCCATCAAGGGAATGTAATGGACCCTTGATGGCAAAAAAAACAGAGGACTAGCGAAAAACTAAGATGGCGACTACTAGTCGCCGCTACAATTTGCAATGTCATTTTTAGTTTTGTATGACCATAAATGACACACAAAAATTGATGAACCCCAAATAGTAGAGTGCGGAGCTCGACGCACCGTCGCACGAATTCGCCACAATA
>CAYJEV010000184.1:0-2604 GCA_964369265.1 uncultured Oscillospiraceae bacterium | reverse complement strand
TTATCACTTCTGATATTTCTAATTCTGAGCTACCAACATTTTTATATGGAAGCTATACAGGATTAGCTGTTACAATATTCAACATTCTGCCAGCTATTTCTGTCGCAATTTCAACAACCTCGTTGCCAATAATATCATCGCTATGGGCTTCTTCAAACAAACAAAAACTTCGACAGGTTGCTGCTTCAATATTAAAGTTAACTGGCTTGATTGCGATACCTGCTGGCATTGGCATAACAGTTCTATCCGAAGAAATACTAACACTTTTCTTTATAAATAATCCACTAGAGATAGTAGTTGCTTCAGAGCTTTTAAGAACACTTGGGATAGCTGTAATATTTGTTGGCTTTGTTTCTCCAATAAGCTCTATATTACAAGGTATAGGCTCGGTTTATCTTCCAGCGAAACTTATGGTTATTGGCGGAGTAGTTAAGTTAACAACTAATTTTATTTTTGTACAAGTGCCTTCAATAAACATAAAAATAGCTCCTCTTTCAACGCTTTTATGTTATTCAATAATAACATTATTAGGTTTAATAGTGATAGATAGGAAGCTTGATTTAAATCTCAATCTAGTTTCTATCTTCTTAAAGCCAGTAATAGGTGCGATTTTTTGTGCTGCAACTGCTAAATACCTTTGCAATACACTAATAGGCTCGAGATTTACTATTATATTGGCTGTATTTGCTGGTGTGATTGTATATTTAATCTTTATCATACTAAGCGAGGCAATAACTGGTGATGATTTAAGATTTCTTTCCTCAGAAAGCAAATTTATTTCTTGGTTAGAAAAGAAAAATATTATTAAATAAAAATAAAAGGAATAACAAGATGTTTAAAACTAAAAGTAACTATAAATTTGATGACTTGGTAAAAGTTATGGAAATGTTACGCTCTGAAAATGGTTGCCCATGGGATATAGAGCAGACACATAAATCTATTCGAAACAACTTCATTGAAGAAACATATGAGGCTGTTGAGGCTATAGATACAGATAACCTAGAGCTATTGAAGGAAGAGCTTGGAGATGTATTATTGCAAGTTGTTTTTCATAGTCATATAAGCAAACAAAATGGTGGATTTGATATTGATGATGTTGCTGATGGCATCTGCAAAAAACTAATTTTAAGGCACCCTCATATATTTTCTGATGTTATAGTTTCAGGAGCTGATGAAGTTCTTAACAACTGGGATGATATAAAAAAGCTTGAAAAAGGGCAAAAAAGCACAACTGAGTCAATGGAGGCTGTATCAAAGGCGTTGCCAGCGCTAGTTAGATCACAAAAAGTGCAAAAGAGGGCAGCAAAAGTTGGTTTTGACTATCCAGATGTAGATGTCGCTATGGGAGATTTAGATAGTGAAGTCAGTGAGCTTAAGGAAGCTATTCAGTCTGGTGACAAACAGCACATAATAGAAGAGCTTGGAGATTTAATTTTTTCTTGTGTTAATATTGCTAGGTTTGTTGGTGCAGATTCAGAGGAAGCTTTAACTATTTCTTGTAATAAGTTTATAAATCGTTTTGAGGAAGTTGAGAAACTTGCTGAGGCGAGAGATATAAATATGAAAGAAAAGACAATTGATGAACTTAATATGCTTTGGGCAGAGGCAAAGAAAATTAGGGAGAAAAAATAAATGAGATTAGACAAATACTTAAAAGTTACTCGTGTTATAAAGAGAAGAACAATTGCTAATGAGGCATGTGACGCTGGCAGAGTAACAGTCAATGGGAAAATCGCTAGAGCTTCTTATGATATAAAAGTAGGGGATATAGTGGAGATAAGCCTTGGAACAAGGCCAGTAAAGTTCGAAGTGCTTTCTGTTGTTGAACATACTAAAAAAGAAGAGGCTGATAGCCATTATAGAATAATAGAATAGTAAATAATTAAAATTCACTAATGATAAGAAAAAAGATGTTTAAAAGCAAATTAACAATAATAGTTAAGGGGTGTATATGGACATTTTAGAATTCTTGTCATTGGTGAATAATTTTTTGTGGGACTATATTTTGCTGTTTTTATTATGTGGAACGGGGCTTTACCTAACACTTAAATTAAAATTTATACAATTACGAAGCTTTTCAAGAGGGGTAAAGCTACTTTTTGCTGATATTTTCTCTAAGGGAAGCTCATTAAGTTTAGGAATGACATCATTTCAAGCGTTAAGCACATCAATAGCAGCGCAGGTTGGTACTGGCAACTTAGCTGGTGTGGCTAACGCAATAGCAATTGGTGGCTATGGAGCAATTTTTTGGATGTGGGTTTCAGCCTTCTTTGGTATGGCAACAATTTATGCTGAGGCTGTCCTTTCGCAAAAATTTCGAGTTCTGAACAAAGATGGCAGTATAAATGGAGGGCCAGTATATTACATAAAGGCAGCTTTTAGAGGGAGGGTTGGCAAAGCAATATCAGCAATATTTGCAGTTTTATTTATAATAGCAGTGGGATTTATGGGTAATGTTATTCAAGCAAATTCTATAGCGACAGCCTTTTCAAACACACTCGGTATAAATAAGTATAGCGTCGGTATAATGATATCTTTTATGACGTTTTTAGTAGTTAGTGGTGGAATAAGGCAAATAGCAAAATTCACAGAAATTTTTGTTCC
>CAYJEV010000183.1:0-2651 GCA_964369265.1 uncultured Oscillospiraceae bacterium | reverse complement strand
CTGCTGGTACATATGAGGCTAACATCACAGCTTCTGACCTTGCAGGAAATACAACAAGCGAAACTGTTACCTTTATAGTTGAAGCAACTTCTACTACAATTGAGGGCATAGACATTAACTATACTAATGGCGATAATGATGAAACATTTGCAGACAATAAGGTTTCAATCACTGTTCCGCAAGAAGGCAGTACAGAATCTCGTACACTAGTGGCAACTGTAAAAGACCAGTTTGGCTTTGATATGGTTGGAAATCCAATTGAGTGGGTGTTCTCTCAAGGCAACGGTACAACAGCCCCTGGTCTTGCTATTGAGGGAAGTGTTTTAAGAGTTAGCCCAGAAGCAACTTCTGGTAGCATTATAATGCATGTTCGCGCCAAAGATAATCCATCAGTTTATGTTCCTATTACAATTGAATTAAATAAGGCTGTTCCTGTTCAAACTGAAATTGAAATAACTCCTGATACGCCAAACGTATTCACTATAGGCTCAGTTGAGGCTTCAAAAGACTTTAATGCTGTGGTTTATGACCAATATGGCGAGCCTATGACAGCTGTTGCTGCTCCTGTTGCTTGGAGTGTTCTGATTGCAGAAGACGATTCAATTTCACCAGCAGGCAATAATATCACTGTTAATGAAGATGGTTTGCTTGAAGTTGCAACTAATGCAGCATCTGGAAATTATAAACTACAAGCAAAGTCTGGTGATGCAAGCGCTTTTGTCGATGTAACTGTTAAAAAAGCTGACAGCACACCGAACTCTGTTGATATTAGCCAGCCAGATGGCATAGTTGAAATTAGAATACCAGCTGTTGGTGAGCTACCAAAGACTGTTACTTATCAAGTTCAAGTACTAGACCAATATAACACAGAAGTTGAGCCAGAAATATCTTGGACTACTTCTCCAACTCAAGGTTTAACCATTTCAAATGGCGTTTTGAGCATTGATTCTTCTGCAAATGCTGGTTCTGTGACACTAACAGCAACTGTTCAGTCTGAAAGTGGACCGATTTCTAATACAGCAACACTTACATTGCTTAAAGCTCCAACAATTACAGCTGCTGCTGCAACTTGGAGCAACCTAGATACTTTCATAAATACAATAGATAACTTCGTTTATGATAAAACAACTACACTAACTGGTTTGACAGGATCTGCGTTGGGTATTGATAATATCTCCGTTCCTGGTACATTTATGTTTAAGAGCGCAGGTAGCGATGGTAATGCTGGAAATACATACTCTGATAGCTTTACTCCTGAAAATGTCGGGCCTCAAACAATTACTGTTTTGTTTAAGCCAGATGATACTCTAATCAATGGCATTGACTATTCAAATATTCTAACAGCTGAAAAGCATTATCAAATTACAGTTCAGCCAAAAGAAATAACAGCAACTCTTGCTACAACAGCTCAAAAGGATTATGACGGCACAACTGCTATTCAAGTGCCTATGAATCTTGATGGCGTTGTGATTGGAGATGAAATTTCAGCAACTGTTAAGGGAAGTTTTGCTTCTGCTGGTGCTGATGAAAAGAACGATAAATACATAACAGTTCAGCCATCTGATGCAGCCTTACCTTTAGTTGAGGGCGCTGACAAAGATAAATATAATATAGTTATTGCAGAGGGAGCTTCCCTTTCAATTCCTGGACGCATTAACAAGCGCCCAGTTGATATTACAATAACAGGCGTTTCGCCATCAGCTCAATACAATCCAGAGCACACAGCAAGCAACTATAAGCCTCTAACAGCAACTATTGAAACAGTAAATGGCGATAGCCAGCCTCCTATCATACTAACATATGATAGTGGTTCATCTTTAGTTAGCTTCCCAAAAGTTGGCTCATACAATGTTTCTGCAACAATTGAAAGCTCTAACTATGAAGCTGCAAATGTTGTTGGTATAACAACTTTTGTAATTACAGGCGCAGAAACAAATGGCTTACACGACGCTGTTCTTAACATTTCAAGAAATGAGCTATCAAACAGCGTTGACTTAACTGATTTTGGTGATCCAAACCCAGCAGGCGGTGTGTATAGAGTAACAACAGTACAAGATATTGATATATTCACAACACAACCGACAGTAAACAGCGAGTTTAATGTACTAACATTTACTCTAAGCTCCTCATATGCGAATAACCTAACATCAGATAGTAGCTTTGAAATTGGTGTTAAATACACACCATTAAGCGATAGTGGATATAATCCTAAAGATGTTGTTCTAACTGTAAATGTAACGAATAAGGATACTCTAACATCAAGTGAGTTAAGGGTTGAAATGGACGGTTGGGTTTATGGTGATGATGAGGAAGAAGTTAGATATACAGTTGCGCCAGATGTTGATCAATCAGGCGATTGGGAGTTTATTTATAGGGGCGAGCTAGAAAATGGAATGACCTATACTCCAACTTCAACAGCTCCAACTGACCCTGGATACTACACTGTTACAGCGACTTACTCAACCGATACTCTAATTGGTACTATTGTTAGTGATGAGTTTAGAATTGAAACAAAAGAACTAGAGTACGATTTAGATAGTGTTTCCATCAAAGACAAAACTTTCGATAACAGCACAAGAGCAACTATTTCAGGCATACCAAAATATGAAGGCTTAGTGTCTGGTGATAAGGTTGATCCAATTGACGTTAAT
>CAYJEV010000182.1:0-2680 GCA_964369265.1 uncultured Oscillospiraceae bacterium | reverse complement strand
ATAAACAACCAATCAAAAGTTGATGCGCAAAATAAACTGCTTGAACCAAAACATATAGTTGTGAATAAATTAGAAGATTTGATAAAAGAAGAATAAGTTAAAAGAAGGAGAATGAGAATGAAGAAGGTTTTGTTAATAACTACAGGGGGAACAATAGCTAGTAAACCTAGCGATAATGGTTTAGTGCCTCAGACTGATGGCGATGCTTTAGTTGAGTTTTTGGGCGAGATGAGCAAGGGTTATGACATAACTATCTGTAACTTATTAACCTTGGATAGCAGTAACATACAGCCAGAGGAATGGCAGATTATTGCTAGAAAGGTGTATGAGTCAAAGAATGATTATGGCGCTATCGTTATAACTCATGGCACTGACACAATGGCATACACAGCCTCTGTGCTTTCTTATATGCTAAAGGGGATTAGCATACCTGTTGTAATAACAGGCTCTCAGCTTCCAATACATCACCCCCTAACAGATGCAGTTATTAATCTTCGTTCTGCTTTTGAAATGGCTAACAGAAACATTGGCGGTGTTTTTGTGGCGTTTGATAGAAAAGTAATGCTTGGTTGCAGAGTTGTTAAGGTTAGAGCCTCTGGCTTTAATGCGTTTGAGAGCATAAATCATGATGAAATAGGCATTATTGATTCTGACGGCTTAAAGATAAACCATTCTTTGCTTTTAGAGAGCGATAGCGAATGCAGTTTAAATGACGAGCTTTGCAACAAGGTGTTCTTATTAAAGCTAACTCCTGGCACAAATCCTGATATACTTCCAGCTATTGCAAACTTAGGCTGTAGTGGGATTGTAATTGAGGCGTATGGTTCTGGGGGAATAAACTTTATTAGGCGTGACCTTGTGAGCATGGTTGAGAATTTAGTGCATAAAGACATACCAGTTGTTGTCTGCACTCAGTGTTTATATGATAGGGCTAACCTTTCTAACTATGAAGTTGGAGTTAGGGCGCTTAGAACAGGCGTTATATCAGCTAACGACATGACAACTGAAGCGACAGTTACAAAGCTAATGTGGGGCATTGGGCAGTATAACAAAACAGATAAGACACAAACTAGAATTGACTATATAAATGAACTATTTGATAAAAATCTTGTTGGCGAAATATCCAAATAAATTGATAGGAAAAAGGAGGGGATAGTATAAGTAAGTATAATAAGCTTGCCAAAAACACAATAATATTTGCTTTTGGCACTTTTGGTTCAAAAATGTTAGTGTTTCTTCTGCTCCCTCTCTACACTAGAGTTTTAACCACAGAAGATTATGGCATTGCTGATTTAGCCATCAGCACAGCCAACTTTATAACCCCCTTTGCCTTGCTCGCAATAAACGAGGCAGTTATACGCTTTGGAATGGACAAGAATGTCAGCAAGCGTCAGGTGCTTAGTATCGGGCTTTCGACATTTATAGCAGGCTTTTCAGTATTCTTGCTTATTTCGCCTTTGCTTATCTGGCTTGAGTTTATGAGCGAAACGTTGTGGCTTGTTTATCTATATGTTTTTCTAGCTGGACTGCGACAAATCTTATCGCAGTTTGTTAGGGCGATAGGAAAGATAAGGCTTTTTGTTATTGATGGCATTTTCACAACAATAATGACCATCCTATTTAACTTATTATATCTGCTAGTTTTTAAATGGGGATATGTCGGCTACTTATTAGCTATAATTTCAGCTAATCTATGTTCAGCGTTGTTCTTAACAGCGATGGCTAATCTACACAAATACATATCTTTTAGAGATATAAGCCCTAAAATTAGAAAAAACATGCTAATGTATAGCATACCTTTAATTCCCTCAACAATATTTTGGTGGGCGACTAGTGTGTCTGATAGATTTTTGGTAACGCATTTTTTAGGAAGCGAAGTAAATGGTATATATTCCATTGCCTATAAAATCCCAACGCTGATGACACTAGCCTCAGGCATTTTTTATCAGGCTTGGCAGATATCAGCAATAGACGAATACAAATCCCCAAAGGCAGCGTTAAAGTTCTATAGCTCTGTTTTGGATAGCTATTCTGCGCTGCTTTGTTGTGTGGCTTCTGGGCTAATAATGCTTAGTTTCCCTCTAACTCCAATTATAGTTGGCCCTGAGTTTGTGACTAGCTGGCAGTTTGTTCCTTTTTTAGTGGTAGCAGAGGTTTTCTCAACGCTACTAACATTTATGGGGACATTTTATATGGTTGTGAAAAAGAACAAGACTGTCATTGTGGCGATAGGCATTGGCGCTTTTGTTAATATCGCCCTCAACATTGTGTTAATACCTGATTTAGGAGCGATGGGGGCAGCATTTTCAACCTTAGTTTGCTATTTGGTTGCATTCTTCATTAGGTATGTTGATGTTAGGAGATTTGTTGAAATAGAGATGAAGCTAATTCCTTTAACTCTTTCTTTTGTCATCTTAATAGTGCAGTGCACCACACTTCTATCCTACAAAGGAGAAGTCAGCCTTGAGGCGTATTTTAATGAGCTTTTTTTAATGCAATTGTTGTTTGTGTTTTTAATTGCTGCTATAAATATAAAGGCTGTTTTAAGGCTTCTTTTTGCTGTTCTTTCCAAGAAAAGATAAGGTATATACGATTACCAGAAAAAATAAACTACCAGTATCAAAATTGATATTGGTAGTTTTGTTTTATATGAAGATTATGCTCATAATAAGTATGCTAT
>CAYJEV010000181.1:0-2691 GCA_964369265.1 uncultured Oscillospiraceae bacterium | reverse complement strand
TCCTTCATTAGCTGCTTATAATATAACAAGCAATGAGCTAAAAGAAATTGATATTGATTGGGAAATAAGCCATATATTTAGTTATGATGAAGGCTTTATTTTAACTAGTAATAGTGAGTTTGGAAAAGTGCCTATAACATTAGTTGATCGCAATTTAAACGTAGTTAAGGAAATAAATGTACCTATTGCAATCAAAAACAAAGCAATAGGTGCAACTAATAACACAGCGATGTATTTAATAGATGGCACCTTATATGGTGTTGGCATATTAGAGGATAATAGCTATGTGATATATGGTGTTGATGTAAATGCTGGAGAAATTGTTGAGCTTATTACTGTTGAAAGCGAGTTTAAGCCAGTTCATTTTAAAGTATTAACCCCTGATGGCTATACTGCCTAGCTTTGCGTTTATTTCATAGATTATAAATATAAAAAAGGAATTATTTGTAATAATCTCAAACCATGCATTTATCGATGGAAACAAGCGTATAGGTATATTAACAATGCTTATGACACTAAAATTAAATTAAGTGAATATAACCTATAGCCAACAAGAATTGATTGAACTGGGGTTATCAATAGCAAGTGGAGCATACAAGTATGAGTCGATATATAAGTGGATTATAAAGCGTAAAATAGATTAGAGGGCGGTTTATCCGCCCTCTTTTTTTGAACAAAACTTCCTCAAATCGCTAAACAAAATAGAATAAAATGGCAATGAACTGTTTAGTCAAAGTTTAGTGGGGCTTAATTGCATTCGATGGGGGCTGGTGATATAATCAAAACATAACACGAGAGGGTGTTTTAAGATAGAAAATAAAAATAAATTTAAAGAAGAAAGAAAAATTGGAGGAAAAAATTATGTTTAAGAAAGTATTATGTAGCACAGTGGCAATTGCAGCTATTGCACAACTAAGTATCGTATCATTTGCTGCTGAAAATGATGAAGAGGATTACAAAATCCATGATGTGCATATCTCAGTTGAGGGAATGGGCGAGGTAACACCATCAGGTGGAGTGCAATCAGTGTTTAGGCTTCAGGAGGGAGAGGATGTAACTTTTGAGTTTGAGCCAGCTGCTGGTTATGAGCTAGCAGAAATTCAAATTGACGGCAAGTCTATTTCAACAACAGATGAATACACCTTCGATAATATTGACAAGAACTACACTCTTCATGTAGTGTTTGAAGAGATGGAAACAGTTGAGGCAGAGGAATTAGTAGAAGCTGAAAAAGCAAATCCATCAACAGGAGCTTTTGCTTAGTTATAGTTAACTTGTGGGCGGTATAAATTGGGCTAACTCACCATCTTCAAATAAATAATAATGCAAAAAACACAGGCTGAAAATAACAGTCTGTGTTTTTGTTTTATATCACAAAATCTCCATCCTCTCATTGTTTTCTTTTAAAATAAAGGTTTTTCTTTCTACAAAATACTATATTTTTCGCTCTTTTCTTATCTTTTCTCTTGTAATTGTTAAATGAAAGTGATATACTGTAATAAGTTTGTGTTTTATCAAGATTACACAAGCAAAACTAATAAATTTAGATGTATTCACAATTAAAGGAGATTTCAAAATGGCAGGACATTCAAACAATCCCAACACAACAACTATCGCAGTAAGCACTGCAAATCCATCTTCAATCGGTCTTTTCGGTTTAGCTTTAGTAACACTAGTTGCAGCTAGCCAAAAGCTAGGAATTACAGAGGGAACATCTTTAGTTATTCCATGGGCAATCTTTCTAGGTGCTTTAGCTCAAATTTACGCTGGTGCAATTGATGCAAAATTAAACAATGTTTTTGGTGCTACTGCTTTTTGTGGCTATGGCTTTTTCTGGCTAGGCGTTGCAATGACATGGCTAGTTCAAAACGGCGTTTTTGGCGAAACAATGGCTGCTAATGCCGATGTAAAACAATTAGGTTTTGCTTTTGTGGGCTACTTAATATTCACACTAATTATGACACTTGCTTCTGTTGAAACAAGCAAATTCTTATTTATCGTTTTCGTTTTAATTGATGTATTATTCCTTGGATTATCACTATCAACTTTAGGAATTATGCCTCACTTCTTCCACGATATAGCTGCATGGGCAGAGCTTGCAATTTCTTTAGTTTCATTCTATGGTGTTGCTGCAAATGTTTGTAATGCTACATTTAATAGAGAATTTTTACCACTTGGAAAACCCTTTGGCATTTTCAAGAAATAATAGCTGTGTTAAAGCGCTAAAAGAGCAACTTATAAATACAGCTACCAGTTAAGAACATTTTGACCATAGGGTCAAATCAACTGAATACAAGAAAACTCCACTGATTATAATATCGGTGGAGTTTTATTTTTATTCCGATGCAGTTTCAATCCGTTGATAAAAGATATCCGCTGTTAAAATTGAAGCGATACAACTTCTATAGCTTGCTCGAATTGTTTATTTGTGGCTAGGGTGCCCGATATAATCCGAATCAGTTTATAAAACAGATATTAGGCTCTCTAAGTGCGTTAAAGCCTTTTGTAATGCGACAGCATTACTGCAAGTCTTTGCCTTCTTATAAAACCTACTATCTGCTTTATAAATCTTCGACCCAGAATAATCAGATTTTGCTTTTAAGCAAGGCAGACGAAGAAAGAATACTTGCGTATTCTGATGAGGATAACGCAGTTAAAAAGTAAAATATGTTTATTATGGGCTGGTTCAGA
>CAYJEV010000180.1:0-2768 GCA_964369265.1 uncultured Oscillospiraceae bacterium | reverse complement strand
ATTCCGATGAGAAGACAATCGCTAGAGCAAAGCTTTGCTTAGAAAAAGGCTTCTACAAATAACTTCATATTTATACAGAGAGAAAGTTAAAGTGGAGCGATTAAGGGGGTGTTGGTATGGATAAACCTAAATGGCTTGCGCTTGGATATAGTGTTCCGACCGACACTTCTAAGGCGAGAGTGTATGTATGGAGGGCGCTAAAAAAGATAGGAGCTCAAAGCTTCAAGCAGTCTTTTGCAGTTCTTCCAAACACACAAAAAAATCATATTGCCTTTAATAGCTTATCAGAAAAGATATTTGAGCTTAGCGGAGAGGCTTTTGTTATAGAGTTTAATTTTACTTCGAAGCAAGAAGATGATGCTATGACCGAGAAGTTTAAACAGCTTGCTATAGAGGAATGCGAAAAGCTTGCGAGCGAAGTTAATATGCTAAAGAACAAACTAGAAAGCGGCGATGATGACACAGAGCTAGTGGACTCAAAGCTTCGGAAATTGCAAAAGGAATTTAGGCTAAAGCTCGAAACAACCGACTTTGAAGTTTCCCATGCTGTTAGCGATATAAGGGATAGTATCTCAAGGCTTTATAGGGAAATGATTGGAGTTAGGGATATTTGGTATAAAATGATTGCAGAAAAGCAAAAAATTTCCGAATAACTATTTGAAATTTCATAAAAAATAGTGTATAATGCTTTATAGCAAATAATATTTTTATATTAAATTTAGGAGGATATATTTATGGTATTCGATAAAGAACAAATTTTCAAAGTGTATGACAAAGTTCATGATTTACACCTTGAGCTTACTCGTGATGATTTAATTCACAAAATGGCTCACGAAAACAGAGAGGTTAACTTTAAGCTTCCTGCTCCTAAGACTGATAGCGATGACTACTTAACTTGGGACGAAGAGCATTGGACTGGTCTTGATGCAAGACGTTTCATTCGTTGTTACTCTCTAAAGAATCGTGTGCTTAGAGATTCTAGCGGACACAACGACTACGACTTAAAGAATGACTTTTATCCACATCTAGCAAAAGAAATTTTCCTTGCTTAATTTTAAAATAGTATTAAAACAGATAATGGGCTGCGACAAAACGTCGTAGCCCATTTTATTATTGATATGTTTGTTTAGTCTTTAGAATCTATCTCATTTAATTTAGAGCTAAGCTATATCGTCTTCGTCGGCAGCTATAAAGTCCATTGTTTTATCAGCTCTTGGCTGGAATATAATGTCTTTTTTTACATCAATAAAGAAAGTCGGATTTACTAGCTCTTTATTAAATATCTTTGCTAAAATAGCTTTATAATCTAATGTGAACTCTGTTAAATCCCAGTAACACTCAGCTAAAACAACAGGGTGTTGTGCGCCATTTCTAACCATAGGAACAATCTTTGCTCGAGAAGTGACAGGAGCTGGAAGCCCAGTAACCTCTTTAATTCTATCAATTTCCTTATTCATTGTTGGAATCCAAGCTTGAGCCTGATGGGTTAGCACAATAGCAAGATCTATTCTAACAGCATCAAATCTCATTTTATTATATTCGCTTTCAAAATCTGCACAATCGTTTGCAAGCTTTCTAACTCCAATAATGCCCTCTTTATATAAAGGAACTCTAAGCTCT
Organism: uncultured Oscillospiraceae bacterium; assembly: GCA_964369265.1. Taxonomy (GTDB): domain Bacteria; phylum Bacillota; class Clostridia; order Oscillospirales; family Ruminococcaceae; genus DAMCAP01. The sequence continues at coordinate 1,148 of CAYJEV010000180.1, read as the reverse complement.
CCAATTCCTATATTAAGTAAAACACCGTCTATTTTTTCTTCTATTTTCATGTTTATACCTCCAAATTTTTAATTACACTATATTATAACACGTTATATTGTTATGCACAATAGCAAAGTTGGTATATTAAGATATTCCGCTTTAAAATTGGTCACCCTATAAACATAGAGGATTTTACACTGGTATTTTTTTCGGACAATCTGAATAAACTAATAGTGTGGTGCAATAATTAGGATAGGGTGCCCGATATAATCAGAATCAGTTTATAAAACAGATATTAGGCTCTATAAGTGTGTTAAAGCCTTTTGTAATGCGACAGCATTACTACAAGCCTTTGCCTTCTTATAAAACCTACTATCTGCTTAATAAATTTTCGACCCAGAATAATCAGATTTTGCTTTTAAACAAGGCAGACGAAGATAGAATACTTTCGTATTCAGATTATGTGTGGGTGGCTATTATGGGCTGGTTCGGATTATATCGGTCACCCTAGCAGCAATAACAGCGGGAAGCGGAGGGGGAATAAAATGCTTAGTCAAGCTATAAAGCAAGGGGTTATGACAGAAAAGCGAGCCATGTTACTAGAGGACTTTAAAGAAGTTAGCCTTGTATTAAAGGGGCTAAAGAGCCTTTTTGAGATGGAAGTTGAAGATTTGATGATTGAGTATTATATATTAAGAATAAAAGCGGAGGAGAAACGCCGAGAATGCATTGTTAAAAAATTAAAGGAGATTACATTATGAGTTACATAGGGATTCTTTTATTGATGGTTGTTGGTGGAGGGATATTAGTTATAGCGATTAGGGCTATGCTGGATAAAGATTTTTTGACAAGCAGCTTTTTAGGTGTTGGAAGCTTAATTGTCGTATCCACTCTATTTTCATCACAAACTGCCTTGTTAGCTGTGAATATTATAACGATAGCTGCTGCCTTCTTTTTAGGTGTGCCTGGTGTTGTGGGAATGTTGTTGCTTAGGCTGATTACAATGGTGTAGAAGCTATAATGGTGTATTATTACTAAGCTAGGATGACCGATATAATTCGAACCAGCCATAATAGCCATCCACACATAATCAGAATACGCCTCACATTTATGTATTTGCACCTTATGCTTCGTCCTCCTCATCAGAATACGAAAGTATTCTATCT
>CAYJEV010000179.1:0-2780 GCA_964369265.1 uncultured Oscillospiraceae bacterium | reverse complement strand
CCAAAAAGCCTATTACTCTTCATCGTCAAACTTAACCTTGCTAGCCTCTTTCCAACCAGATACCTCTCCTCGGCGCATCGCCCCAAATAGTCGCTTCTTAAAGCCCCTATCATTCTTCTCCATACCCAAAAGAAATTCCTTTGTCCATTGTCGCTTTGTCGTTCCATCAACAGGACACTCAGACTTAACCACAGGTATATTGTGTCGCTTAACAGCCGATTTAATAACCCCCTCTGGTGCATATACAAGAGGCCTTATCATATAAATGTCTTTCCTCGAAAGATATGTAACAGGAGAAAAACAACCAATTCTGCCCTCGTTAAATAAGTTCATTACAAAAGTTTCAACAGCATCATCATAATGATGACCCAAAGCTATCTTGTTAAACCCAAGCTCATTAACCATATCGTGCAAAGCGCCTCTGCGCATTCTAGCACAAAGAGAACAAGGATTAGTTTCTTGCCTTATATCAAATATAACAGTTCCTATCTCTGTGCGTTTAATTATGTGTTTAACGCCTATACTATTAAAATAGTCAGTCACAGCAGAAAAATCTGTTTCCACACCCTTCCAGCAAGGGTCTAAAGTTAATGCGACAAGTTCAAAGTTAATGCCTAAAAATTCTCTAAGCTTCACCAAACCAGCCACCAAAGCCATTGAGTCCTTTCCCCCTGAAACACCAACCACAATCCTATCGCCCTCTTCAATCATGTTGTAATCAGTGATGGCTTTTCTTAAATATCCGCTAAGTTTTTGCATTATAAATTTCCTTTTCTTTTCAATAATCTATTGTTGATAATTATAATGTTTTTTCTTCTCTATGTAAATAGAATAAAAGAAAATATAAGAATTTTAAACATTTAACCGTTAAAAAACTCATATTAATATTGTTTTTTAGCTATTATTATGATATATTTAATACATATCGAATTTTATAAGGCTATTTTTGGAATAAAAATCCACAATCTTTTAAACTGTTAAAATGTTTAAAACATAAAAAAAGCCTTAAGTAATAATATAGGAGGAATATCTACATGGAATCCTTTGCGGATTTATTTGACACCATAAAGCTAGAATGTAAAGACGAGCTTGGAGCTGTGCCATACTCAATTTGGATAAAGGATATCGAGCCTTTATCATTTGATGGTAATAAAGCTGTATTGTCTGTAATGTCAGAATTTAGATGCGGCATAATAAGAGAAAAGTATCTTCACATACTACAAAGAAGATTTGAAGACTATTTAGGAGGAGCTGTTGAGATAGAGCTTGTTGTTCCAGAAGGAACTGACAAACAAGAGCCTAAAAAGAAAAACAGCGATTCAGAAATCTTCCCTCATGGAGATTATGAATATACTTTCGATACTTTTATTGTCGGACCATCAAATAAGTTTGCCCACGCTGCCTCTCAAGCAGTTGCAGTTAATCCAGCAGGGGCTGGTGGATATAACCCTCTTTTCATCTACGGAAATTCAGGGCTTGGTAAAACGCATCTTCTTTCAGCAATTTGCGACGAAATATCCTCAAACAATCCATCATACAAACTAATTTATGTTAAAGGCGAAGAGTTTATGAACGAGCTTATCGCCGCTATTGGTGCGCAAAATACAAAAGCTTTTCATGATAAATACAGACAAGCTGATGTACTATTAGTCGATGATATTCAGTTTATCGGAGGAAAGGAATCAACTCAAGAAGAATTCTTCCACACTTTCGATACTCTATATAAAGCAGGCAAACAAATAGTCCTTGCTTCTGACCGCCCTCCAAAAGAAATTAAAACTCTCGAGGATAGATTAAGAACTCGCTTTGAATCAGGATTGCTTGCAGATGTTAGCCCTCCTGATTACGAAACAAGAGTTGCTATTATAAAGAGAAAAGCAGAGCTTCTTAACATATGGCTTCCAGATGATGTTGTCGATTATATTGCGACTAAACTTAAAAATAACATCCGCCAGTTAGAGGGTGCTGTTAAGAAAATTAAGGCTTTTAAATCTCTAGCAGATGTGACTCCGACTATAGCTTCAGCACAAAATGCAATAAGAGATATACTAAACGACAGCCAACCTATTGAGGTTATAATTGACAAGATTATATCTGAGGTTAGCCGTTTTTATGATGTTAGCCCGAGCGATATTAGATCCTCAAAAAGAGCAGCTGCAATATCCAGCGCAAGACAAACTTCTATGTATATTATAAGAGAAGTAACTCAGCTTTCAATGGCTTCTATTGGAGATGAATTTGGAGGCAGAGATCATTCAACGGTTGTGTATGCGATAAATCAAGTTGAGAAAAACATAGCAAATGACTCTTATGTAAGAAACACAATTGAGGATATAATCAAGAATGTAAAAATGAACTAATTGCAAGATTTCTTTCATTTCCCTTTCGATTTTTTCAAAGTTGGGTTATGTGAGATGAAAAATTTGAAGTTTCGTTTTAAACGGAGTTTTTAACTTTCAACAGCCAGTTTTCAACGCTTTCAACTTAGTTTTCAACACCAACATAGTTTTAACAGCGTTTTTCTAAAAGTTTTGTTTTTAAAAATCAAAGGAAATCGAAGGAAAATTAGTGTTAAATTGATGTAAACAGATTTTCCACCGTTTCAACACCCCCTACTACTACTACTAAATTATTAATATACTTCGTATTATAAAAAGAATTAAACTTTAATTTTTATAAAAATATTGATTTAATGAATTAAGTAAAGATGTGTAGATAAATAAAAATCATAAACTTGCATTTTAATAAAAAATATAAATATAATAAAGAGGAGGAAATAT
>CAYJEV010000178.1:0-2814 GCA_964369265.1 uncultured Oscillospiraceae bacterium | reverse complement strand
GGTGTGTTCATGTGAAAGCTTAACTAGCCCATAAACAGAGGAATGCACTATCCGACCCCACCCATCAAGTAAGCGAAAGCGGAGCCTTGATGGCAACGAAACCAGATGCCAACACACAAACTTAAAATGGCGACTACTAGTCGCCGCTACAATTTGCAGTGTCATTATTGGTTTTGTATGACTATAAACAGCACGCCAAAATTGATGCCCAAAAATAGTAGGGGGCGGCGCTCGACGCACCGTCGCATGAAATCGCTATAATGGCGAACACAATTCCCCACAATCCCCCACAACATCGCACACCCACCCACAACATAAAAAACAAAATGACACGGTGTCATGGGAAAAATTTCCACGACACCGTGTCATTAATTATTTTAATTAGATTTATTTTTTCTTCTTTTTAGAAGAGAAAGTGAACTCGTCAAAAGTTGGGTGAGTTGGTACTTTCTTATTTTTCTTAACTGCTAGAGGGTTGCGTGAGTCACTATTTTTTGAGCCTTTGCCGTGACCGCCACCAAATCCGCCGAAGCCGCCGCCAGATTTTCCGCCTTTAGAGCCTTTGTCAGACTTGTTGCCTTTTCTGAAGGTTTCAAAAGCGTGTTCTGTGTCGTTTTTCTTGCTTCTTTCTTTGTCAGAGTGATATGGCTTCTTTTCAGCGCCGTCAAATCTTCCGCCACCATCAAAGCCCTCAAAGCTGTCGTACTTTCCTTTTCTCTCGCCACGATCGCCCCTGTCGCCTCTGTTGTTATCTCTATCGCCTTTGCCTTTAAAGCCGCCTTTGTTATCGCCTTTAAATTTGTTTCTATCTCCTCGCTCGCCGCCTCTGCCGCCACGATCGGATCTTCCACCACGATTAGAGCCTCTGTTGTTTCCTCTGTCGCCCCTATCGCCTCGAGGTTTTGAGGATTTTTCAAAGTCTTTAACCTTTTCAAATGTTTCAGGAAGATCAGCCCAAGCATTCAGGCTATTTTCTGATAGTTTGAATAGTAAAGCTGCAGCGATTTCTTCTGCTGTATGCTCTGGGTTATTTTTGGAGTATTCAGCGTATAGCTCAAGGAACTTTTCATGCATATTTGAAGTGATAACTGAGCTTATCTCATCGAATAGGCGCTTTGTTCTTGTGAACTCGACATCTCTTCTTGTTGGAGCTTCGCAAGCTTGAATTTTGGATTTTGTTTGGCCAATAATTCTATGAAGCTTTTGCATATCTCTTGAAGAAACTAAGCTGTATGCAATGCCCTTTTCTTCTGCTCTTCCTGTTCTTCCAATACGGTGAACATAGTATTCTGTTTCGATTGGTAGGTCGTAGTTAATAACAAAAGATAGGCCCTTAACGTCAATTCCTCTTGCTGCAACATCAGTTGCGATAAGAATTTTAGCTCTACCCTTTTTAACATCATCCATAACTCTATCTCTTTGGCTTTGCTTTAGGTCGCCATGAATAGCAGCTGTGCTAAATCCTCTTTGGTATAGCATATCTGAAAGCTCATCAACCATTTTCTTTGTGTTACAGAAAATCATGCCTTGTCCGTCTGGGATAATGCCTAGCAGGCAGGCAGTGATTTCAACTTTCTTACCAACCTTTACAGGAATGTAAAACTGTTCTACAAGAGGTGTTGTGCTTTCATCTTTTGCAACAGATATTTTAACTGCATCTGTTTGATAGCTTTTTGTAATTTCAAGTATCTCTGGGGATAGAGTTGCAGAGAATAGAACTGTTTGTCTTTCTTCTGGAACTGTTCTTAATATCTCGTCAATTTCCTCTCTAAAGCCCATGTTTAACATCTCATCAGCCTCATCAAGCACTAATGTGTTAACGTGATCAAGCTTTATAGTTTTTCTTCTTAAATGGTCTTGAAGACGCCCTGGTGTTGCAATAATAATTTGTGGACGTGATTTTAAATCAGTAATTTGTCTATCAATTGGTTGTCCACCATAAACAGTTACAATTTTAATGCCTGGTGTATGCTTTGATAGCTTTTTAATCTCGCCAGCCGTTTGAACTGCAAGCTCTCTTGTTGGGCATAACACAAGCGCTTGTGGCTTACTTAAACTAGCATCTACTTTTTCAATGATCGGTATACCAAAAGCACAAGTCTTTCCTGTGCCTGTTGGTGCTTGTGCAACAAGGTCTTTTCCCTCAATTAACACTGGAATTGCTTCTGACTGAATTTGTGTTGCTGTTGCAAAACCCATATCCTCTAACGCCTTTTGTACCTCTTGTTTGATAGGAAGTTCATCAAATCTTTTTCTCATCTTTTCTCCTTTTTCTTTCCTAACTCAACTCGGTATATGACTTTACATCAGTTTCGCATCTTTCTTAAAAGATTGTCAGTTTCACAAATAGAAATTCCTTTATTCTACTCTCTTTAATCATTAACCGATTGATTTTTTGCATAAAAAAAACGTGCCTAAAATACCCTCTCCACCTGCTAGCTACCATTGCCCATTGCTTCTGCACTCGGAGGTATTCTCTTAACACGTCCTAACTATCCTATTATTATACACTTTTTAGTATACTATGTCAACTCTTTTTTATGTTCGTTATTCTTTTAGGTGAAATATAGCGCTTATTTTGCTTTAGTGCGGCGGTGCGTCGAGCGCCGCACCCTACTATTTGTGGGTCATCAATTTTGGGTGTGTCATTTATGGTCATGCAAAACTAAAAGTAACATCGCAAATTGTAGCGGCGACTATTAGTCGCCATTTTAGTTTTTCGCTAATCCTCTGGTTTTTTTGCCATCAAGGCTCCTCTCCGCTTACTTGATGGGTGTTTTTTAATCTCGCTATTCTTTTAGTTCAAGCATAAAG
>CAYJEV010000177.1:0-2830 GCA_964369265.1 uncultured Oscillospiraceae bacterium | reverse complement strand
TTGAAAAAAATTTAGCAAAACTTTTACTCTACCTGACGGAACACTGCAAGCTTTGTGCGAAATCCCACAAACTCTCTAAAAAAAGCAAGAGGCGAACATTCAAGCTCACCCCTTATTTTATATCATTATCTTATTAACATTAAGCCATTATAGTTTTAGGATCAGTATACTCCACCTCGAAGCTTACAGCAACATTTTCGCAAGTCAATTTACCAGCATATGTATTAACAGCAGAGTAAATAACATCATTTTCTAAGCATGCCTTTTCAAGACCCTTATTAGCTATTTGTAAACCATACTTTAGTGTTGCGTTTGTCAGTGCGATAGTTGAAGTTCTTGGAACTGCTCCTGGCATGTTACCAACACAGTAATGAAGAATATCGTCAACAACATATACAGGATCATCGTGATAAGTAACCTTTGTTGTTTCGCAACATCCGCCTTGGTCAACAGCAACATCAACAATTAAAGAGTTTTTCTTCATTGTTTTTAAATACTCTCTCTTCATAAGCTTTGGAGCTGCTTTTCCTGGTATTAACACAGAACCAATAACTAAATCTGCATCCTTAACAGCCTCTGCAATTGCTGCGTCAGTGCTGTATAGAGTTTGGATTCTTGCGCCAAAAATATCATCAAGATAGTTCAGTCTATCTAGGTTGATGTCTGTAATAACAACATCAGCACCCATGCCAACAGCTATCTTACAAGCATTTGTACCAACAACACCGCCGCCCAAAATTACAACCTTAGCCTTTGGAGTTCCAGGAACGCCAGATAATAACACACCAGATCCGCCAAAAGGCTTCTCTAGATATTTAGCTCCCTCTTGAACGCTTAAGCGTCCAGCTATTTGGCTCATTGGTGTTAATAGTGGAAGAGAACCATTTCTCTCCATTAGTGTTTCATAAGCAACAGCCTTCACTTTGCTTTTCATTAAAGCTTCCATTTGTGGTCTGTCAGCTGCAATGTGTAGGTAAGTATAAAGGATTAGGTTTTCTCTGAATAGTGGGTATTCTTCTGGTAGAGGCTCTTTAACTTTTATAAGCATATCAACTCCAGCCCATATTTCAGCTGCTGTATCGCAAATTTTTGCACCAGCTGCCTCATATTCTGCTGTTGTGAAGCCTGAACCTTCTCCAGCTTCTCTCTCAATCCACACTTCATGTCCAGCAGCTTTATAGCTTGCAACATTTCCTGGTGTCATTCCAACACGATATTCTTGTTTCTTGATTTCTTTTACACATCCAACTATCATCTGTGTAATCCTCCCTATTCTGCTAATGCATAATAATATCACTAAACCTCAATTAACCCTAACGGTTTAGAGCCAATCCCATTATAGAGCCTATAGTATATTTCGTCAATAGATTATTATAATCTGCATTATTTTTCGTAGCAATATATATATATGTTATAAACTTTTAAGCATATTAAACATAGTTATTTTCTATATCACTTCATCAAATTTACACAACTTTACAATTACTTTTGCGCATTATTAAAATGTCATCAACAGAAAAGAATTTACTCAAAATAATAAACAAACAAAACAAAAAACTGGCGCTGAAAACAACACCAGTTTAATAGTTATAATAAAATTACTTAGAAAGGCTTGCAACTTCCTCAGCGAAGTTATCCTCTTTCTTCTCAATTCCCTCGCCCTTTTCAAAACGAACGAACTCAACAACAGAAATTGGACAATCAAGAGTCTTAGCAACACCAGCGATGTATTGAGATACAGTTAGGTTGCCATCCTTAACGAAAGCTTGCTCTAGTAGGCAAGAATCTTGGAAGAACTTCTTGTTTAGACGGCCTTCAACCATCTTCTCAAGAACTTGTGCTGGCTTGCCAGCATTCTTTGGATCAGCAGCAGCTTGAGCGATAAGGATTTCCTTCTCCTTAGCAACTTCATCAGCTGGAACATCTTCCTTCTTTAGGTATAGTGGGTTAACAGCTGCGATTTGCATTGCAACATCCTTACCCATAGCGATGAATGCTTCATTGCCATCAGCACAGTCACAAACATCAAACTTAACCATAACACCAATCTTACCACCAGCATGGATGTAAGTTGCTGTTTTGCCCTCGTATCTAGCGAAACGTCTAACCTTGATATTCTCGCCAATAGTTTGGATCTTCTCAGTTAGTTGAGCATCAATTGTACCCTCAGAAGTTTCACACTTTAATAGTGCATCAACATCAGCTGGGTTGTTATCAATAACAGCCTCTGCAACATTGTTTACAAAAGCCATGAAGCTATCATTCTTAGCAACGAAGTCTGTTTCAGCATTAACCTCAACAACAGCGGAAACGCCGTTCTTAGTCATTGCAAATACAACACCCTCAGCTGCAATTCTGCCAGCCTTCTTAGCAACAGCAGCTAGTCCCTTTTCTCTTAGGAACTCAATTGCCTTATCTACATCTCCGTCTGTTTGTGTTAACGCCTTCTTGCAGTCCATCATTCCACAACCAGTTCTCTCTCTTAGGGACTGTACGTCTTTAGCGGTAAAAGCCATTTTAATATTCCTCCATTAAAATAATTAACTGCCCAACAATTTTTGTCAGGCAGTTTCTCTATTATCAGTAGAAGCCCGAACTATTCTGCCTCAGTTTCAGTTTCTGTTACAACAACATCAGTGCCTTGATTTCCCTCAATAACAGCGTTTGCTATTGTTTGAGCGATTAGCTTAACAGCTCTGATTGCATCGTCGTTTCCTGGAATTATATAGTCAACATCGTCTGGATCACAGTTTGTGTCAACGATAGCAACAACAGGGATACCTAGCTTCTTTGCCTCAGCAACAGCTATCTTTTCCTTGCGTGGGTCAAC
>CAYJEV010000176.1:0-2854 GCA_964369265.1 uncultured Oscillospiraceae bacterium | reverse complement strand
GAAGGCTCTGCCTCTCGACACCGCAATTTTTTGCAAAAAATTGAGCAAAACTCTCTTTAAGCCTGACGGAACACTAAAATTTTAATGTAAATCCCTTACAAAACTTTAGTTTTAATTATAGTTATTATAACAAATATTTTGCATAAAATCAAGGCAACTAAGTTATACACTATTTACAAATTGCCTTTTTGCTGATAAAATGAAGGGTGATAATAAAATAGTACAAATTAGATGAAGTGATGATAGTGAGGAACTAGCTTAATATGAAAAGATATAATTTAGGGGAATTTGAAGTTGTGGTAATAGGTGCGGGTTATGCTGGTTGCGAAGCTGCCCTTGCCTCTGCACGCCTTGGCAAGAAAACAGCAGTTATTACCCTTTCACTAGATCAAATAGCAAACATGCCTTGCAATCCCTCAATAGGAGGAACAGCAAAAGGACATATCGTTTGCGAGATTGATGCCTTAGGGGGCGAAATGGGAAGAGCAGCAGACAAAACTATGCTGCAAAGCCGTATGCTTAATAGAGGAAAAGGCCCTGCTGTGCATTCACTAAGGGTGCAAAGCGATAGAGCAGCTTATCATCTATATATGAAAAAGGTGCTTGAAGATACCAAAAACCTTAGAATTATTCAAGGTGAAGTCGTTGAGATTATGACTGAGGGCAATGTTGTGACTGGTGTTGTGACTGCTTTAGGTCAGGTTATAAAAGCGAAATGCGTTGTTCTGGCTGGAGGCACTTATTTAAGAAGCCGTATTTTTATAGGAGAGTATAGCAAGGCCTCTGGAGCTGATAACTCCCAACCAGCCAACGACCTTTCCCCAATGCTAGAGGGCTTAGGGATTAAGTTTAGGCGATTTAAAACAGGCACACCGGCAAGAGTTGCTATGAGAAGTATAAACCTAGATATACTAGAGCCACAACAAGGCGACGAGGAGATAATTCCTTTCTCTTTCGACACAGATTACCCACTAAAAAACAAAATAGACTGCTATATTTCATATACAAACGAACAAACGCACGAGGTTATTAATGAGAATATGCACCGCTCTCCTTTGTTTAGTGGCGAGATTGAGGGAACAGGCCCTCGCTACTGCCCAAGCATAGAAGATAAGGTTATGAGATTTGCTGATAAACCACGTCATCAGCTATTTTTAGAGCCGATGGGCGAAAATGATAGCGAAGTTTATCTTCAAGGAATGAGCAGTTCTCTTCCAGCAGAGGTGCAAGAAGATATTTATCATTCTATAAAAGGGCTTGAAGATGCTGAAATAATGCGATATGCCTATGCTATTGAATATGACTGCATTGACCCAACAACCCTAAAGCCTTCCCTTGAAATGAAAGAGATTGAAGGGCTATTCTCGGCCGGACAGGTTAATGGGAGTTCAGGCTATGAGGAAGCAGCTGCCCAAGGCTTAATGGCTGGCATTAACTGCGTTATGAAACTTGATGGAAAACAGCCTTTAATTATCGACCGTTCAGAGGGGTATATTGGAGTTTTAATAGATGACCTTGTGACAAAGGGAACAGAAGAGCCTTATAGAATGATGACTTCTCGCTCCGAGTTTAGATTGCTTTTAAGGCAGGACAATGCTGTTACTCGCTTGCTACCAAAGGGCTATGAGATAGGGCTTGTTAGCGAAGAGAGATATCAAAAGTTTAAAGAGCAAGAAGAAATGCGAGAGAGCGAAAAGAAAAGGCTTTCCGAGCTTTCAATAAAGCCTTCAGAGGAACTAAACAAGCTTTTGAGCGAGAGAGGAAGCTCTCCAATAACTCAGTCAATGAAGTTCGCTGATTTGTTGCTTAGACCGCAGATTAGCTTAAAAGAGCTGTATGCTTTTGATGCGAATGCTCCAAAACTTCCGTTAAAAGTTCATGCACAGCTTGAAACAGAAATAAAGTATGCTGGATATATTAAAAAGCAGCAAGCGCAAGTTGAGTCGCTTGAGGGATATAGGAACACAAGCTTAGTAGGCGTTAATTACAAGGATATAGTTGGACTAAGGCTTGAGGCAGTTGAAAAACTAGAGAAGATATCGCCGCTAACTTTAAGCCAAGCTATGGGAATTTCAGGGGTTAGCCCAGCAGACATAGCTGTTATTTTAATTTGGCTAAAGGCGAATAAGGGGAAAAAACATAATGATAAATAAAGACTATTTAAAACAAAAGGCGCTAACTGCTGGGATAGAGCTTAGCGAGGAAGCTTTAGAGAAGTTTTCAATATATAGCAGCTTTTTGGTGGAATATAATGAGAAGGTTAATTTAACAGCGATAACCGATAGCGAGGGAATAGCTGTTAAGCATTTTATCGACAGCTTGCTTTTAGGCGAAAAGTTCAAAATTAAAGAAGGGGCAAGCATGGCTGATGTTGGAACAGGGGCTGGCTTTCCGTCTGTGCCTTTAAAGATAGTTCGAGATGATATAAGGCTAACTCTTATTGACTCCTTAAATAAACGCATAACCTTTTTGGGAGAACTTTCAGAAAAGCTAGGGCAAGATAATCAGCTGGTTCATGCGAGGGCAGAGCAGGCTGGTATTGACAGCAAGCTTAGGGAGAAATTTGATGTTGTGACAGCGAGGGCTGTGGCAGAGCTTAGGGTGCTTGCTGAATATTGCTTGCCTTTTGTTAAAGTTGGGGGCTATTTTGTTTCGCTTAAAGGGCCTAGCGGAGCAGAGGAGCTTGAAAACGCTAAAAATGCGATAGAGCTTTTGGGCGGTGGCGAGGTTAGCGTTATAAACTACAGTTTGCTTGACAACAGCGAAAGAAGCCTTGTTGTGATAAAGAAGCATAGGAACACACCGACAAAATACCCAAGACAAAGGGTTAAGCTTTCTGAAAAGCCTTTATAAA
>CAYJEV010000175.1:0-2856 GCA_964369265.1 uncultured Oscillospiraceae bacterium | reverse complement strand
ATCGCAAAGCGACACCATCACTATTCACTATTCACTTTTCACTATTCACTTAGATAATCGTAGTGAAGCGAAGATAATTCAGTAAACATTTCAATAAAATAAAAATAACATCGCTAAAACAATTGCGATGTTATTTTTTTGTGTATTATTTAGTTTTGAGTTTAGTCAATATCTCTTCTACTCTTCATATGTGGAGAGCAATAGGGCAATCTCCATCATTTGAGTGAATGTGTTTTGTCTTTCCTCAGCAGATAAAGCGCCGCCATCAAGAGGTGTGTCTGAGATAGTTAGCAAGGCTAAAGCATTTTTGTTAGCTCTTGCAGCGTTCATATAAAGGGCTGCTGCCTCCATCTCAACGCAAAGCACATTATTCATCTTTCTCCAATCAGCAAGAGAGTTTGCATCATCATAGAAAGTATCGCTTGTGAATATATTTCCAACTTTCAATGGTATTTTAAGCTCTTTCGCTGCTTTGTCAGCCTTTGAAAGCAATGAGTAGCTGGCAATTGGCGCATATGTTCCTGGTAGGTTATACTGGCTAGCATAGTTTGAGTTTGTACACGCACCCATACCAGCAACTATATCTCTAATCTTAACATGCTCGGAAATGCCTCCAGCAGAGCCTATTCTAATAATATTCTCAACTCCATAGAAGTTGTATAGCTCATAAGAATATATACCAATTGATGGAACTCCCATTCCGCTTCCCATAACAGAAATTCTCTTACCTTTGTATGTTCCTGTAAACCCATACATATTTCTAACAGTGTTAAACTTAACAACATCTTCAAGATAAGTGTTAGCAACAAATTCTGCCCTTAATGGGTCGCCGGGCATCAGCACAGTTTTAGCTATTTCGCCATGAGTAGCAGAGTTGTGTGGCGTTGGTGTGTTATTCATCATAATAAGGCTCCATTCTTTACATTAAGCTGTATTTTTTATTTAATTCCGCTAGTAATATAATATCCGCCAGGATTATACACAATATATCCATTAATCTCTTCGCCTAAAGCGTTTATCTGCCCCTCAAGCCCAATTTGTGATATTAGGGACTGATTTGCATCAGTTCCACTAATCATTGCTGTGAACTCCTTATCAGGGTGTGTAGTAACAAGATAATCGCAAACATTTTCTGTAACAGTCGCATAATCAGTTGCTGGACTAGCAATAGTCACACCATTTATAACGCTGTTTGGAGGGAAGTTTGATGGGAAAATCTCAATAACATAGTTGTTGGCAACAATATCAGTTGGCAAGCCACCATAAAGCACATCATTGCCTGTCATAGCTAAGCCTGCTGGTATCATAATAGACACATTCGCCCCATTTTCGCTAATGCTACTGCTCGCATTCTGAACAAAGTCTGTTAAAGGTTGTATAGCAGGGCCTGCATTGCCCTCTCCATATGTTGCCTTATTCTGACCAACACCAGATGGGAACTGCACAGAACTATAAATAACCTCAGAGAAGCCAGCTGTTGCAAGCTCGCTTCCGATAGCTATTAGATAATCAGTCGCCTCTGGTGCATATGGGTTAAGCCAAGGCCTACCTCCCAAGTCTGGGGAATTGTCAAGCCAAGTTAGGTCGCTGTCCATATAATAAACAGCGGCTGCTCTTTCTATTCTAGGGTATAGTGGGTCATGGAAAGCCTCCACTAACACAATAGCTTCAAAGCCAGCGTCTTTAATAGCATTGCTAATAGACACAGGATCAAAGGTGTTTGTGGCTTGAGTTTGAGAAGCAGCTTCAAGCTGTGAGCGATACATTAGGTAGCCGTCTTTGCCTTTAGCTGTCACAACAACTGCATTAACACCGCTTGCTGATATATCAGATAAAAATGTGTTGAATTCGGCAGTGTCTGTTAGCATATCTTGCGGAGCATAAACAGCTTTTAAGCCCTTTCTTAATGTTGGAGCTGGTGCAGCAGTGCTAACCTCGCTTTGTGATACACTCTCGCTCGCTTCTGACACAGCAGCTGGCACAGAACTAGCCTCTGGTTGGTTGTTATCGCTTCCGCCAAAGACTGCGTTATAGATAGGTGTGTATAAAAACCATCCAGCAACTCCAATTGCAGCAAGAATTACAAGCGTTATAACGATTGATAGAGGGGAAGAAAAGGGATTATTGGAGCTGTAGATATTTTTATATCTTTTAATTTTAACTTGCTTTTTCATATACTCTCCATGACTGCCACAAATTTTTTATAAATCTTCATTGGTGGCAACAAAGAAGATATTGTTAGTTAGGCTGTTAACTGGTGACCTAAAAGCCCATAAAATCCTAAACTTAGTATTCCAAGATAGATTAGCATTATTGGTATGCCGTCAAATATCTTAGGCTTTTGGCAAGTCTTCATTCTTTCAAGCCCAGAATGCACTAAAAGAAAAGCGCAAAGCAGCCCAAAAACAACACCAACAGTGTAGGAAAAGGCTTCTAAAAACTCTGGGTGATTATAAATTGAGAGAACAACTGTTGCAATACAAGCACCATTAAAAGATACAGCTGCTATTTTGTCAGCGTTCTTAACTTTCCTATATCTCAAAAATGGATGAATTAAAATATAAATAAAGCTCATTATGCATACAATTATAAAATAACCCATCATTCTGCTAATTGCAAGCCCTTGAGCAAAATATAATATAATCCAAGTCAAAATCGTTGAAATAAGCGACATAACGCCTATATTTAAAATAACCTTATAGCTAGATTTTGTATCCTCCATCTCGCTAAAAAAGGTTCTGGTTAAAAAGCCTCTCGCTAGTAACAGATTTTCTGTAAAAGCGCCTGCTAAAAAATTGCTAAACATATTTAACATAAAATTTTCCATTCTGCCGCTCTCGGCTAAAATAATAACAT
>CAYJEV010000174.1:0-3028 GCA_964369265.1 uncultured Oscillospiraceae bacterium | reverse complement strand
CTCAAATTATTTTTTATAAAAGTTGAAGAAAAGTTCAGAAAATAGCTAGAAATAAATGTTAAATTATAGTACAATTATAGTATCTAGTTATGAATTGAATTTGTGGGGAGGTGAGGTAATGTCAGAAAAAATTGATAACCAAAAATGGTTGGTAAGAGTGGTATTTGAAGATAACTGGGTGCTAATGCATCGAAAAAGCGAAACACTACCAATAGATAAGCTCCTTGAGAATGTTAGTAGCAGATATCCTGATAAAAAGATTTTGTCAGAAGGCTTAACAGAATGCATCTTGGAAATTGAAGAAAAAGAATATAACGTTATTAAAGAAAAGCTTGATGAAATATTAAAAGAGATGAGGGCAGAAAATAATACCCTCCACTTAGATGTGGTTAAAATGGAGGAAAGCCCTAGCAGCTCTGATAAAAAGAAGGTGGCTATTGAAAATATTCACGCACTAATTGGTGTTGATGAATTTAAAGAGCTTGCAAGAGAAATTGAAATGGTAGCGCCTCAAATTCTAAAATATAAATCTCGCTCCACATTTATGCGACGCTCCTATCTATTCTCTATCGGAGATGGTTGTGGATTCACAACTATGATTGACTTGTTCTCGCAGCTATTAAAAGATGTTGGCATTTTCTCAACTATTCAAGAAATAATAGAGCTTAATGCAAATATACCACTTCAAGAAATGCTCGACGAAGCTGTTAACTACAGCCCAAGCGAAAGAATAGTTTGCTTTGATTTAACGAGATGGATGGACAAAACCTCGCAACCTGAGTTTAATGAGTTTTTGTGCCGATTAAGAAGCATGAATGATGATCAAATCTTTATCTTCCGCATACCTTTGGTTGACGAACAAACTCGATATAAATTAAAAAGCGATTTATCTGATGTTCTAACAGTTAGAGAAGTTACTGTAACGCCATACACACTCGAAGAGCTACACAGCTACGCAATCTCTATGCTAGAGCAAAAAGGATTCTCTATGATGGAAGAGTCAGTTGCTAGCTTTGAACAAAGGCTTATTGACGAGAAGAGCGACGGCAGATTCTATAGCTTCACAACAGTTAAAAAAATTGTTGATGAAATGCTATATCAACGACATCTCTCAGCAGCCCAAACAGGCGAAGACGAGAGGATAATTCTCCCTCAAGATGTTCCTCGCTCTGTTAAGTCCTCTCTTGATAGAAGACCAGCTATGCAGCAACTTGATGACTTAGTCGGTATTGAAAAGATTAAGGAAAGATTGCTCGAGATTGTATCGCAAATTGAACTTGCCAATTCAAGCAAAAACACAATCCGCCCAAGCCTTCACATGCAGTTTGTTGGAAATCCTGGAACAGGCAAAACAACAGTCGCAAGGATATTAGGTCAGCTACTAAAAGAAAAAGGAATACTTTCTAAAGGACAGCTTTTTGAATATGCAGGCAGGGATTTTTGCGGACAGTATATAGGCGAAACCGCCCCTAAAACAGCTGCTATGTGCCGAGATGCTTATGGTTCAATTTTGTTTATTGATGAGGCATATTCTTTGTATAGAGGCGATAGAGATTCAAAAGACTTTGGAAGAGAAGCGATTGATACACTAATCTCTCAAATGGAAAACCACAGAGATGATTTGATGGTTATAATGGCTGGATATCCTGAAGATATGAAAATACTAATGAACTCTAATGCTGGGCTTTCAAGCAGAATGCCATACAGCATTGAGTTCCCAAACTACGATAGAGAAGCTTTATTCGAGATATTTATGAAGATGGTTGAGGCTTCGTTTGAGTATGATAGCGACCTTGAAGAAACAGCAAAAACATATTTCTTCAATTTAGATGATCAGCTTATAAACTCTGAAGAATTTGCTAATGCACGCTTTGTTCGTAATCTGTTTGAAAGAACTTGGGGCAAGGCTTCGACTCGTGGAAAGTTTGAGAATAATGAAAAATTTGTTTTAAGAGGCTGCGATTTTGACAAAGCAGCAGCAGATAGAGAGTTTAAGCAGCTTCAAGAAAAAAGAGTGCGTAAGGTTGGTTTCTAATGTAAAAATAGCAAGTTTTTGTAATATCAAACTATAAAAATACTAAATGTAAACAGAATATAGTAAGATAAGGGGTGATTTTTAATGGTTGAGAGCAATAATATTACCGAACTGGATAGCTTGATTAAAACTTTTGATGAAGAGCTTCTTGGAGCTAGCATATCTGAGGCTATGGGCGATTTTTCAAGGGCTGTGCTTTATTATATGGCTGCTATTGAACCAGCCAAAGAAATGCTAGAGCGACTAAAAGACGAAGGCTCAAAAGTTAGGCTTGCAGAAATGTACACAAGCATCATTATAAAAGAGAAAGTTGGAATAAGGGCAGATTTACTAAAAAACTATCGAAGCAATGCTATAAAGCTTTGGGAGGAGCTGTTTAAGGAATATCGTCTTAGCTGTTATCGAAGAAAGCTTGAGTTGCTTGGGGCTGTTGCAACGGACTATAGCGATTATTCTGATGACAAGAACTATATCAATCGTTCGCCAAATATTCTTTCTGAAATAGCAATTGTTTCAAAATCGCATGATTTGCTTCAAAACCCAAAAGGCGAAGTTATGATATGCATACATTCAATGCCTGCTGGCGACGAAAATGATGCACTGCTTTTTACTGATGGGAAGGACAAGCTTTTATTATTCAAAGGGCCATACAGAGCTGTCATATTTGAGGAGATAGAGGCTTCGTTTAAGCGTGATATCCCTAAGCTAAAAGAAGTGTACATATATGAGGATTTAAATCCAAATGAGCAGAGGGGAAAATACACAGCGAAGGTTGTGCCTTATAATGGTACAAGCAAGCTTATTCAGTCAATTATTTATAACGCGCATGAAAAAAGTCGATAACAATAAAAAGCATTTACAGGCTGCATAGCTTAGTAAATGCTTTTTTGTTAGGCTAGGCTGAAAGCTGAATGACTAAGGATTTCGCAGTAAACTTTAAGTGTTCCGTCAGGTAGAGTAAAAGTTTTGCTAAATTTTTTTCAAAAAATTTCA
>CAYJEV010000173.1:0-3039 GCA_964369265.1 uncultured Oscillospiraceae bacterium | reverse complement strand
TCCGTTCAATGAAATTGCTTAGCACAAAAAAACAAATGACATTGCCTTTTGTTTGGCGATGTCATTTATGGGAGTAAAAATTTAATAGTGGTAAACGTCTTTGTGTTTCTTTAATAGTAGAGCAGAAACAATGACAGCGAGGAACTCTGCGATAGGTATTGAAACCCAAACGCCTATTGTTCCAAAAAGTTTAGGAAGGATAAGAAGCATTCCGATAATAAAAGCGAAGGTTCTTAAAAATGAGATTAGTGCTGAAATCTTTCCGTTTGACATGCTTGTGAAAAACACAGAAGAAAAGATGTTAAAGCCAGCGAATAGATAGCCGATAGCGAAAATTTGGAAAGCTGTTATTGCGAGATTAAATGCTGGGCTGCTGCTATCTATGAAAACTCCAACAATAAAATGCTTCATTAAAGAACAAACTAAAACAAGTATTGCTGAGCTTATAATGACAAATCTTGTTGAAATTTTGAATACATTTTTAATCTGCGCCCTATTATCATTTCCCTTTGCAAAAGCAAAGATTGGGGCAACTCCAGCTCCAAAGCCAATATACATTGAGTTAAGGAAGAATTGCAGCGAAACAATGACAGTAACAGAAGCAATGCCGTCTTCTCCATGCAAGCTTTTCATCAGAAGATTTAAAATCATAGTGATGATTGAAATAGCGAGGTTTACAACCATTTCAGATGAGCCATTAAAGCATACCTCAGACATAAAGCCTTTATATCTCTTTGGCTTTACAAAGCTAAGAGGCCAGTTTTTGTTTATAAATAGCAGTATCACAAAAGCAACACCAGGCAGAAAAAAGCTTGATCCAAGACCAATAGCTGCACCTGTGACTCCAAGACCTAAATTGACAACAGTTATATGCGTTATTAGGACGTTTGATATTGTTGAGGTTATCCCAAACGCAAGACCTAGCATAGGTTTTCCAACTGTTACATTAAAATACTGTCCGAATATTTGCAAGAAAATAAAAGGAAATGTTAGGGATAGGCTTCTTAGGTATTCTTTTGCGTATTCGTTAAGTTGGGGAGTTGAGCCTAAGAACTTGAGTATTTCATCATCGAATATAAGGGCGATGAGAGTTGTTATAATGCCGGTAATCATTGCAACGACATATAAGTAACTTAGCTTTTCTTTGGCTTCCATCGGCTTGCCTTCGCCTAGATTTTTAGCAATAATTGCATTTGCGCCAGTCGCAAACATAACAGCCACTGCAACAACTGCTGTGAAATAAGGGGATACAACATTCATTGCCGCCATTGCATCTTGACTAACAAAATTGCCAACATATATGCTTCCAGCCATGCTGTGTAGCGATATTATTAGCATCATCATCATGCTAGGGAACACAAATTTTAATAGAGAGCTTGTGTTGAAATTTCTTGCGATTGGATTTGACATATTCTAAAAACATCCTTCTAATATTAAAATAAAGCAAAACAAAAACCCCCCAGCTAATGCCGAGAGGATTTTCTTGGTGACCCATAGGGGAATCGAACCCCTGTTACTTCCGTGAAAGGGAGGTGTCTTAACCGCTTGACCAATGGGCCTTATTAAAATGTGGTAGCGGTAGTCGGATTTGAACCAACGACAAACCGGGTATGAACCGGTTGCTCTAGCCAACTGAGCTATACCGCCACATCGCTACGCCTTAAGCCATTCAGTAGGCTTATCTTTGACGGCTTAATCATTCTACCACATGTTTTTTTATTTGTCAATAGTTTTTTGAAACTTTTTTTATTTTTTTTAATTTTTTTCTGGAAAGCCCTCAAACATATATAAAACCTTGTTTTCTATCATTGCATCAATGTATAATCCGTCCTCGACATACTCCTCTGAAAACACTCTTCCCTCCTGCCTTAAAATAGCGGCAAGAGATAGATCTGAGTATGGAAGAACAAAGCTTCTTCTTGTGTGTGTTGGCTTTAGCATTGAGGAAATTTTATTTAGTAGCTCCTCAATTCCCTTGCCTGTTTTGGCAGAGATGAAAACACTATCGCCTTTAATTCCTAAAGGCTTCTCTGTTAGAAGGTCGCTTTTGTTTAGTACATTTAAAACAGGTATGCTTTGGGCTTTTAGGCGAGATAGTAAATTTAGAGTTACTTCTTGTTGCTCGTCTAGCTCCTCAGAGGAAGCATCGCATACATTTAATATTAGGTCTGAATCGGCAGCAACTTCTAGCGTTGAATGGAAAGCTTCTACTAAATGGTGAGGAAGCCTTCTAACAAGCCCAACTGTGTCGACTACTAATATATTTCGCCCATCAGGAAGCTCAAGTGCTCTTGTTGTTGGGTCAAGAGTGGCAAACAGCTTGTTTTCTCCTAAAATGCCAGCGTCAGTCAGATAGCTTAGCAGAGTTGTCTTTCCGACATTTGTATAGCCGACTATAGAAACAATAGTTGTGCCATCTTTCTTTCTGCGCTTTCTAATAAGTTCTCTATGCTGAGAAACAGCCTCTAGTTGCTTTTCAAGAGCTGTCACTCTTCTTCTGATGTGTCGTCTGTCTGTTTCGAGCTTTGTTTCGCCAGGGCCTCTTGTTCCTATTCCTCCGCCTAATCGTGAAAGTGTGTTGCCAAGACCAACAAGACGAGGAAGCAGATACTTTTGTTGCGCTAGCTCAACTTGAAGTCTGCCCTCAGAGCTAACAGCTCTTTGAGCAAATATATCGAGTATTAGCATTGTTCTATCAATAACAGGAATGTCTAGCATTGCCTCAATATTTCTTAGCTGGCTTCCGCTAAGCTCTGCATCAAACACAGCAAGCTCTATATTTTCGCTCTCGACAAGCTCTTTTGCTTCCATCAGCTTGCCCTCTCCCATATAACATGCAGAATCAGGCGCTGAACGCTTTTGAGTTACTGTCGCATACACTCGCCCTCCAGCAGACTCTGTCAGCTCTTCAAGCTCTCTTATTGAAGTTTCAAAAGGATATTCAGATAAATCGACAGCCAGTATCATTACTCTTTGTGTTCCATTTTCCATACCACACCTCTTCTCTTTCTCTTATCACTATTTATTTAAGGATAAATT
>CAYJEV010000172.1:0-3066 GCA_964369265.1 uncultured Oscillospiraceae bacterium | reverse complement strand
AGTGGAGATTATTTATATTTAGTTGTGTTTTTCAATAAACTCAAACACTGCATTATAATATAGCTCTGGTTCGAGATATCGTGCGGCTGTATGATCAGCGCCTGCAATTAAAAGCTTCTCTTTTTCGCCCTCATAGCTGTCATAAAGCTCATCGAGCATATAAGGCAGTACATATCCATCAACATCTCCATGTGTGAACATTATTGGCATACTGGCATTTTTAATAGCTTCTAATGGGCTAGCATCTCGCAAATTATAATCGGCTCTAGCCTCTGCAAGCATAGCTGAAAAGTCTAGTATTGGGAAGTCTGGCAAGCCAAAACGAAACTCTAACTGCTCAACAAACATTTGATAAGCATCAGTATATCCGCTATCCTCAATAACAGCGAAAACATTATTTGGCAAGCTCTCTTCTCCAGCCGCAATTAAAACAGTTGCTCCTCCCATTGAAAAGCCGTGAAGTACAATTTCAGCATCGGGATTTTGCTGAGCAATTAAATTCGCCCAGTTAGCAACATCCTTTCCATCATAATAGCCCATTGTTATATAATCTCCCCCAGACATATTATGCCCTCTCATGTCTGGCGTTAAGACATTGTAGCCCCTGTTATAATACTCTAACGCCACATCTTGAACATCATCATTCTTGGATGTGTAACCATGAACCACAATCGCCCATAAATCGCTGTCTTGTGTAAACATCTTTGAGTATAGTTCTAATCCATCATCTGAAGTCATGTATATTTCTTCATACCCTATATTTTGATGAAATTCATCAACTCTAATTTCAGCTAAATCTCTATTAGCCTGCTCTTTTTCTGATTTTTCATATGTTGGTGAAAGATCGTCTTCAAAAGCTGGATCTTTTCTTCCGATTGCATAATCAACAAAGTAATCAGACACAAAATACATTCCAACCGATAACACCAACACAACTATAAGCGAAATTATCGCTACTATTCTTATTCTTCTCGTTCTATTCATTTCTTTCTCTTTCTATATTAACATAAAAATCAGACACTAGCTCAAACATAGGCTAGTGTCTGATATGTTTTACACCAAAAAATTAGCTTTTAGACCCTCTTTAAACTAAAATTAAAGTGTTAATCTATGGAATACTTTTTTACCTTTTTTAATTACAACATGACCTTTTTCAAAGTCTGATTTCTTAATAACAGCAGTCAGCTCTGTCACCTTAACATCATCAACTGAAACTCCACCCTGCTCAATTAGTCGTCTAATCTCGCCTTTAGAAGAGCCTAGCTTAGCCAAAATCATAGCCTCAATAACGCCAATGCTACCATCAACAAAACTATCTTCTGCTATAACTGTTGTTGGCATGTTATCGCTAACAGTGTTGCCACCAAAAAGCGCCTTAGCAGCTTCAAGAGCAGCATCTGCATCCTCTTGAGAATGCACCATCTTTGTTAGCTCATAAGCAAGCAGTTCTTTTGCTTTGTTAAACTCTGCGCCTGAAATAGTCTTCTCCATCTCTTCTAGCTCTTCAATTGGAAGGAAGGTTAGCATTTTTAGGAAACGAATTACATCATTGTCCTCAACATTTCTCCAGTATTGGAAAAACTCATATGGTGAAGTCTTTTCTCTGTCTAGCCAGATAGCGCCCTTTTCGGTTTTACCCATCTTCTTGCCATCACTATTCGCTAGAAGTGTGAATGTTAGTCCGTATACTTCTTTTCTCTCAACACGTCTAACTAAATCAACTCCGCCTAGTATGTTTGACCACTGATCATCTCCGCCCATTTCTAGCGTACAATTAAGATTTCTGAATAGATGCAGAAAATCATAGCTTTGCATTATCATATAGTTAAACTCTAGGAAAGATAAGCCGTTATCTGTTGCCATACGAGATTTAAAGCACTCAGCCGCTAACATACGATTAACTGTAAAATGAACACCCACATCTCTTAGTAGCTCAATGTAGTTTAGCTTCATCAGCCAGTCGCCATTTCTAACAACATGGCATTTACCTTCTGTAAAGTCAACAAACTTTGACATTTGTTTTGCAAAACAATCAGCATTATGGTTGATGTCATCAACTGTTAGCATCTTTCTCATATCTGTTTTGCCGCTAGGATCGCCTACCATTGTTGTGCCTGTACCTAATAATACAACTGGAATATGCCCAGCCATTTGTAGTCTACGCATGATTAGTAGTTGTAGAAAATGCCCAACATGAAGGCTGTCAGCAGTTGCGTCATAGCCAACATAGAAAGTTACTTTTTCGTTAGTAAGCTTCTCTTCAAGCAGTTCTGGGTTTGTACACTGAGCAACCAGACCTCTTCTTTTTAATTCTTCAAATACATTCATTTTTAATTTTCCTTTCTCCGAACAGCCCAAAGCAGCTATTACTTTGCCATTCTTTAAGTTTTTCATCTTAAATTATATCCTAATTCTCTTCAGGGGGACAAAAAAGCCCCCTGCTCCCAAAGGAACAGAGGGCGTCAATCTATTAGATAAACGCGGTACCACCTCTTTTTGCTGAACACTCAGCCTCAAAAGCTATAACGGGCAGACCCGTCCTTCACTACTAACTAAAACTAGCTTTCCCAAAGACTGCTCCAAGATGTAATTCATACTAGGCTTTCAATCTGCTCGCACCAACCGCAGACTCTCTTTGTGTAAAGTTCTAATACTACTAATTCTCTTCACTGCATTTACTATATTCTATATTATTATCACCCAGTTGTCAATATCTTTTTATAAGCCACATACTAATTATACTATAAAGATAATTTTATTGTCTAGATTAGTGTTTTTCCACGTTTCTGGTACATTTAAGAAAAAAGATGGGTTAAAACAAGGCTTGTAATCTGTAGTTTCTTTGTAGTCGTGTAGTAGATATTGTTTCATTAAATCTACTGTTTCAAACTCGTAAAATTCATTCAACCACTCAAAAATTTGAGCTTCGTGAATAGTTTTGTTTTGCGTACAGCATTGACTAAAGCAGGGCTATACAATGTTTGCTCATAATAAGTATGCTATTACATTACTTAAATTTTATAACATACCTTGTTTCAAAGTCAAAAAATACAGCGTCAGTAAGTT
>CAYJEV010000171.1:0-3071 GCA_964369265.1 uncultured Oscillospiraceae bacterium | reverse complement strand
AATTTTTTGAAAAAAATTTAGCAAAACTTTTACTCTACCTGACGGAACACTAAAACTTTACTGTGAAATATCTTAAACTATGATATAACAATTATAACATATATTTTAATTTATTACAACTTAGAAAAATAATGGATTTAATAAGGAGAAAATCATGAATTACATCTGCAACGAATGCCAAAAACTAACCCCTGTAACAACCCTTATGCCAACTTGCGAATGCGGTGGGCTGTTCTCTCTCGACTTTACACCAAGACCTTTCTCAGATAAGCTAATAGACAAAAACTGCCATGGTGTGTTTCGTTATAGAGAATTCATGCCTTTAATTGGCGAAAGCTATAAGTCAGTTACACTAGGCGAGGGATTCACACCAATAATTGAGCTTGAAAAAGATGTTTTGCTAAAGCTTGATTATTTTATGCCAACTTTATCCTTTAAAGATAGAGGCGCAGCTGTTCTAATAAGCCATTGCAAGGATATTGGCGTTAACTCTGTTATACAAGATAGTAGCGGAAATGCTGGCAACTCTGTTGCTGCTTATGGGGCAAGGGCTGGGATGAACTGCGAGATTTTTGTTCCAGAAGGCACATCCGAAAAGAAAATAGCTATGATAAAAAGTCATGGTGCCAATGTTACAATAGTTGAGGGAAGCCGAGATAACTGCGCTAACAAATGCCGCCAAAAAGTTGTGGATACAAAAAGCTACTACGCAAGCCATGTATATAACCCATATTTCTATGAGGGAACTAAAACATATATTTACGAAGTGCTTGAACAGCTTGGCAGAATACCAAAAAATATATTCGTTCCTTTAGGCAATGGAACGCTTTTTATTGGTGTGTTAAAAGCGCTTGAGCATTTAATGGAGAGCAAAGTTATTGAGAAAATGCCGAATGTAATTGCTGTTCAATCTGAAAGATGCGCTCCTTTTGTCGCTTCTGTTAAAGAGAATAGCAAATTACCTCTTTTAATTAAACCAACTCCAACCCTTGCAGAAGGCATTGCGATTGGCGAACCAAAAAGAGGAAAGCAGATATTAGAGCTTATATATAAATATAATGTAGAGCTAATTGAGATACCAGAAGAGGGAATACTGTCTGCTCAAGATAAGCTTGCCAAGCAGGGCGTTTTCTGCGAACACACAACAGCTGCTACTTATGCCGCTTATCTATCTCATAAAGCTAGAAACCCTGAACTTGAGGATAGTTTAATACCAATTTGCGGCGCAGGTCTTAAATCAATGAAAGGTTAGGGTGACCGATATAAACTGATTCGGATTATATCGGTCACCCTAGGGAGGAAGCTAAGCTTTGCAAACATTAAAATTTGATACAATGTATGATGTTTACAAATAATTTTTATAAAATATATTGCAGTTTAATTTAAACTATGTTAAACTAATATCGTTCACTATGTTTTAAAAGGAGAAAATGATTTATGTCTAATAATAATAATCAAGCGCCAAAGCAAACTAAGCCAAACAGCTCTGCTAATAAGGCAAATGGTGCAAAGTCTTCCAAAAAGAAGAAATCAACGCCAGTTGGTCTAATTGCCGTTGTCGGCATTGTATGTATCGGTGCTTTAGTATTCGCTTTATCTGCGCTAACAGGTAATGACGAGCCAACAGGCCTAGATATCCCTAATATCAATTCAAGCAGCCAAGTTTCTGCTGTTGAGCCTTCTTCCTCTGAAGAAGAAATTTCTAGCTCCGAAGCTCCAGTTGTTGATGCTTCTTCATCTGAAGCTCCAGCAAGCTCCACAGCTCCAGCTGCAAGCTCTGCTCCAGCTCCAGTAACTCAAACTCTGCCAACAAGCTTTGATCCAAGCTCAGTTAACGATTCAGGCGCTGACGGCATTGATGATGCGAAGGCTGTAAACTCTGATGTTAGAGGCTGGCTAAAAGTTCCAGGCACAAATGTTGACTATCCAGTTCTTTACCATGCAACTGATGTTAACTACTACCTAGCTAAAGGCTTAGATAAGAGCTACAGCAAGGATGGTGTTGTTTGGGCAGACCCAGAAACTATGTTTGGTACAGCAGATGAAATCTCCAGAAACACTGTTCTTTATGGACATAACTGGACAAACATCTCTGCTAACCCAAGAATTTATCATCCAGATGATGTTATGTTTGGACAACTTGCAGCATACCATCACTTAAACTTCGCTAAGGTTACTCCATACATCTACTACTCAACAGAAGCTGAAGAGATGCTATGGCAAGTATTCGCAGTATTCTACACAGATATCGGCTTTAACTACATAGCTTCCGATCCTGGCGATGCTGAGTTTGCTTCCATCATCAAGGGCGCTCAAGATAGAAGCCGTCATGACTTCGATGTTGACGTTAATATCAACGATAAGATACTAACTTTATCTACATGTACTAGAGCTTATGGTTCAAGTGCTGACCAAAGATTCGTTATCATGGCTAAGCTAATGGAACCAGGCGATGCTATCACTGCTGTTACTGTAACAAGCAACCCAGATCCAATACTTCCTAGACTATAATATTTAATATTTAGTTTTTGATTTAATGAGAGGAACAATAATTTCCCTCAACAAAACACACATAGGAACAGTCGCTAGCCGTATTTCGGCTAGCGATTTTTTTGTTTTTAATCTCGTTATTCTTTTAGTTCAAGCATAAAGTTTGTTCACGATGGTGATTTTAGTTTAAGGATATAGAAAGTAGAGCGTTATTTTAAGTTTCGTGCAAACGGAATATCGAAAAATACTAAAATGCACCAAACTCTATACCCCCACCCTCTCGTTGATTTTTGGTACTTTTGTTCAATGACAAAAGTACGAACATAACTAACTAGATGATAAACACGTTGTGGAAACGACACAGCCAAACCATATGCCCAGAGGTGTTTCCATGGTAGGGGATGGCGCTCGACATCCCTTGAACTAGACACCATTAAACGCACAAAAGCCTAAATAACCTCAAAACCAAAATGACCTGTCAATTATACGTTATTTAAATTTAATTAAAATAATTAATGACATTGCGAATTGTAGCGGCGACTAGTAGTCGCCATTTCCCATTGTCACCATCAAAATCCATC
>CAYJEV010000170.1:0-3096 GCA_964369265.1 uncultured Oscillospiraceae bacterium | reverse complement strand
TAAATAATCTCCACTGCGTTTCGATTATTTATATTCCTCGCAGGGGCGATTTTGATGTCCTTGCTCTCGTCGCCTTGCGACAACCGAGCAAATGGACAATTTATATTAGATTTCTTCTAAATCTAATATAAATAACCTTCACTACGCTGCGATTATTTAAGTGAATAGTGAAAAGTGAATAGTGAATAGTGATGGTGTCGCTTTGCGATATTTTAAATGACTTGCAGTCGGCTTGAAGCTTTGATATAGCATACAATTTTCAATTCATCACGAAGTGATACATTAACTTTTCACTTTTCATTATTCATTTTTCACTATTTCACGCTAAACGTGAAATATAAATAATCTCCACTAAAGTATAACACAGAGAAAGTAATATTTCAAATCAACTTTGGCAAGTAAATTAGGTGTGTACACGACTTAAATGCTCCACCTGAAAAAATTTAAAAATCTCGCAGATAAAAACAAAGTCGAAATTATAACTATAGATATTCAGCATTTAATTTGAATGGATATTTATTGCCAAATAACCGAAAGAGAGTATGATATTTTATATAAATTGCCAATTATATTCTACTAGAAAATATTGTATAATTTAAAAAGGTTTCACAATAAAATAAAAATATGGAGGGCAACATGGACTACAAAAAGAGATTAGGCGAGCTAATTGACGCTAAGAAAGATGATTTTATTAAAATGAACGACGAAATTTGGGGGTTTGCAGAGCCTCGATTCCAAGAATATAAATCTTCTGCTCTTCAAGCAGCTTATATGGAAAAGCAAGGCTTTAAGGTTAGTGTTGGGCATGCTGGCGAAGAAACAGCTTTGATTGCTGAGTATGGATCTGGAAAGCCAGTTATCGCATTTTTAGGCGAGTTTGACTCTCTTCCAGGACTCTCACAAGAGGCAGACAGCACATCTCACACACCAATCTCAGGTTGTGGCGATGGGCATGGCTGCGGACATCATGCCTTAGGTACAGCTTCGCTTGCAGCGACAGTTGCCCTAAAAGAATATATGGCTGAAAACAACATTAAAGGCACAATTAGATACTATGGCTGTCCAGCAGAAGAGAATGCTGGCGGTAAGGCATATTTAGTTCGTGATGGCTTGTTTAACGATTGCGACATTGCGCTTACTTGGCATCCAGGCTGGATGAACGCAGTTACTCCAAGCGGTTCACTAGCTAACTTTAGAGTGTTCTACACATTCACAGGGCGTTCTGCTCATGCAGCTGGCGCACCACATCTTGGTCGTTCTGCACTTGATGCATTAGAGCTGATGAATGTTGGTGTAAACTATATGAGAGAACATATGATAGATGAGGCAAGAGTGCATTATGCTGTTACAGACACAGGAGGCACTGCGCCGAATGTCGTTCAAGCGAAGTCGCAAGTGCTTTATGCGATGAGAGCGCCGACTGTTGTGCAGGTTAAAGAGCTTTATGAAAGAATTGCTAAAATTGCAAAAGGCGCAGCTATGATGACAGAAACAGAAGTTGACATCAAGCAAGTTGCTGCATATTCAAACTATAGAGCAAATGATATTATAAACGAAAAGCTAGGCGTACATATGAAAGAACTTCTTCCAATTGGCTACACAGACGAGGAAATATCCTATGCAAAGGGCTTCCAAGAAGTTTCTAGCGATCTTGACAAGCAAGCATTAAAGGGAGCTGCTGAGAGGATTGTTGGCAAGAAGCAGGCTGCTGAAGTGCTTAAATCTCCTTTGTTTGACTTCCTTGTTGAAAATCCAGCAAAGCCAACAGGCTCAACTGATGTTGGTGATGTTAGCTGGGTTGTGCCAACTGGGCAGTTTTCTGCTGTGACATGTGCGGCTGGTACTGCTGGACATAGCTGGCAGTTCACAGGTCAAGGCAAGTCTTCAATTAACCATAAGGGCGTTTTATTTGCTGCAAATGTGTTAGCGAGAACAGCTTTTGACTTTTTAACTGACGATAGCCTAATTAAATCTGCTAAAGAGGCATACATAGAAGATCTTGCTGGCGAAACCTACCCTAACCCACTTCCAGCTGATGCAAAGCCAGCTATTTGGTAACAAAATTCTTTGGATTTTACAAAGTTAGAAATAATAATGAATAGTGAAGAAGCATTGTATCACCTTTGGCAATGGATTTGAATGGTGGGTGCATCTGTTTGGGCGATGTTAGTTCCATTCACTATTCACTATTACCTATTCATTATTCACTTAAATAATCACAGCAAAGTGGTGATTATTTATAACGAGGAGGCAAAATGGATTTTTTAATTGTAGTTGATATGCAACATGATTTTATTGATGGCGTTTTAGGAACAAAAGAGGCGGTATCAATTGTTGATAATGTTATAGAGAAAATAAAAGGCTTTGAGGGGAAGGTTATTGCGACAAGAGATACCCATCAAAGCGATTACCTAGACACACAAGAAGGAAGAAACCTCCCTGTTTCGCACTGCATTGAGGGGAGCAAGGGCTGGGAAATACACGAAAAAATAGCTCCTTACACAACCGAAGCTATCGACAAGCCTGTGTTTGGGAGTATGGAGCTTTCGGCTGTCATTTCCTCTTATGACAAATCGCCAAAAAGCATAACGCTTATTGGAGTATGCACAGATATCTGCGTTATATCTAATGCGATTATATTAAAATCTGCCTTCCCTGAAACAAAAATAATTGTAGATTCGGCTTGTTGCGCCGGAGTTACAAAAGAAGCTCACGAAATTGCATTAATGGCAATGAAACCTTGCCAAATTGAGGTAATTTAATAACATTATTTATGCAAAACCGATTTATTGGGACGATTTATTCCAGTAAATCGGTTTTTTGTTCAAAAATTAGTAAAAAAATCCCCTTTTATTTTACATACGATATCTAGAAATGTCTTGTAAAATTGTTTTTTTTGTAGTAAAATATAGATGTATACTCTTGCACCATATTAATGTTAGAAAATTATGATGTAAGTAACTATTTATTTAACTAAAATACATTAAAACAAAAGGTGGGTTTTATATGCGAAATATATTTAAAAAATCGTTATCCATACTGCTATCAGCTTTGCTAGTCGCTAACAGTGCTGCACTGTCCTTTGCGACAACGCCT
>CAYJEV010000169.1:0-3110 GCA_964369265.1 uncultured Oscillospiraceae bacterium | reverse complement strand
AGCCAGCTTTTGTGGGTCGCTGATTTGTGGGGATATATGGTTTGGTAATGTCGTTTGATGTTTTGCCAATGGTAGGGTGCGGAGCTCGACGCACCGTCGCACAGAAACCACAACAAGGAACGATTGACAGGTCATAAAATATAATTAAATACATAAAAATAAAACAAAACCACCTGCTTCAAAATTGATAAACAGGTGGTTTTTTGGTTTACTTTAGTAGTTTTTCTATAACTTTGGTAAGCTCGTGGGTTTTCTCATCTAAATCGCCTTCTAAGGCAGCGGTTTTAATGCAACCTTCAATATGAGAGAGCAGAATATCCTTGTTCGCTCTTGCGATTATGGCTTGTGCAGCCATAAGTTGAGCCGAAATATCAATGCAGTATCTGTCTTCCTCGATCATAGTTAAAATGCCGTCTATCTGTCCTCTGGCTGTTTTTAGTAGGCGTGTAATTTGCTTTTTATCTGCTTTCATTCGCTACCTCTTAATCAATTGATATAACTTTGTAGCCAGCATTTGTAATTGCATCTACAAACACATCATCTGAAATTTCTTTTGTAAGGGTTAGCTCTGCTGATTTATTCTCAAGAGATACAGTAGCAGTTACCCCCTCCATTGCGTTTAATACATCATTCACTCGACCTGTGCAATGACTGCACATCATTCCCTCAATAACAATATTCTTCTTCATAAACTTCTCCTCTTCTAATTTTATTTCATTTTGTTTTGCTTGTGCATCTGATTTATAAGGCTTGAATAGTTTCAACCTAAGCGCATTTGTCACAACACATACTGAGCTAAGGCTCATAGCCGCCGCCGCTATCATAGGATTTAGCTTAAATCCCCAGATAGTAAAGAACAAGCCAGCAGCGACAGGTATTCCAACTGTGTTATAAAAGAACGCCCAAAACAAATTGCCCTTTATGTTTCTAATAACTGCCTTAGAAAGCTTAATTGCAGTAACAGCATCTAGTAAGTCGCTTTTCATCAGCACCATGTCTGCACTGTCCATTGCAATGTCCATTCCAGCACCAATCGCAATTCCAACATCTGCCCTCGCTAATGCAGGCGCATCATTAATGCCATCACCAACCATAGCGACTTTTTTGCCTTGCTCTTGAAGCCCTCTAACAACAGCCTCTTTGTCTTGTGGAAGTACATCAGAAATAACATCGCTAGTATCGAGTTGCTTTGCAATTGCCAAGGCTGTTCGCTTGTTGTCGCCTGTTAGCATTATAACCTCTAGGTTCATATCCCTCATTAGAGAAATTGCCTCTTTGCTTGTCGGCTTAATAGTGTCGGCAACAGCGATTGCACCAATAACCTTCTCATCCTCACAAAAGAACAAAGGCGTTTTTCCCTCGTCTGATAAAGAAGCGGAGATGTTGTCGACCCAGCTATTCTTTAAGCCGTTTTCCTTTAAAAGCTTTGGGTTGCCAGCTAACACACGTTTGTTTTGAATAACACCAGTTATTCCTTTTCCAGGAACAGCTTTATAGTCAGCAACCTCGGTTGCTGTGTGGTTAAAAGCCTTTGCGTATTCGTTAATCGCCGAAGCTAAAGGATGCTCAGAAAATCGCTCTATTGAATATGCTTTTTCTAGTAAATACTCTTTTGTGTATTCACTAGTTGGCAGAATGTCGGTTACTTTTGGCTTGCCTTCTGTGATTGTGCCAGTTTTATCTAAAACTATTGTGTTAATATGGTGGGCTATTTCTAGAGCCTCTCCAGACTTAATTAAAATGCCGTTTGAAGCGCCAACCCCAGTGCCAACCATAATTGCCACAGGAGTCGCTAAGCCTAGCGCACAAGGGCAGGAAATGACCAACACAGCTATAGCAATAGAGATAGCAAATGAAAGGCTTTCGCCAGCGATTAAGTACCAGTAAATAAATGCTAAAGCCGATATCGCCATAACCACAG
The DNA here is from genome assembly GCA_964369265.1 of uncultured Oscillospiraceae bacterium. Taxonomy (GTDB): domain Bacteria; phylum Bacillota; class Clostridia; order Oscillospirales; family Ruminococcaceae; genus DAMCAP01. The sequence continues at coordinate 1,189 of CAYJEV010000169.1, read as the reverse complement.
GAACAAACACACCGCTAACCTTATCAGCAAGCTTTGAGATAGGTGCTTTGCTGTTTGAAGCCTCCTCGACCAGTCTTATGATTTGCGAGATTGTGCTGTTCTCTCCAACCTTTGTTGCCTTTATCTGCAAAATTCCAGTTCCGTTGGTGCTAGCAGAAAGTATCTTGTCTCCAATATGCTTTTCAACAGGCATGCTCTCGCCAGTTAGGGCTGATTCATCCATCGCAGAATAACCCTTTATCACAACACCATCGACCGGCGACTTGCTCCCTGGCTTTATAATTAAAATGTCATTGATAGCTATATCCTCGACAGGGACTTCCTCTTCAACATCACCAACCAAACGAATCGCCGTTTTAGGTGCTAAGTCCATCAGCTTTTTTATCGCTTCAGTCGTTTTTCCTTTTGAACGAGTTTCAAAGTATTTGCCTAGTGTTATTAAAGTTAGGATTGTGGCAGCTGATTCAAAATAGATGTCATGCATGTATTGATGAACTATATGCGGTAAATTATAGTTTTGAGCATAGGTTATCATATAAATCGCCATTACACCATATAAAAAAGATGCCCCAGAACCAACTGCTATAAGCGAATCCATATTTGGTTTCCCAGCAATAAGCTTTTTAAATCCAACTATAAAATAATTGCGATTAACAAATATAATTGGCAAGCAGAATAAAAGCTGAGTAAATGCGTTGATTACTGCGTTCTTATCCCCTAAAAATATATTCAAGATAGGAAGTCCCATCATAGGCCCCATTGAAATATACATCAACGGAATTAAAAATACAAATGACACCCAGAGCCTAAACTTCATAGCCTTGGTTTCGTCCTCAGCTTTGTCACTATCTAATTTAGTGTTTTTAATGCTAGCTTTGTTTTTTTCTGTTGTTGGATATCCTGCTTTAGTAGCTACACTGCAAATCTCCTCGCTACTAATTACATCTCCATCAAATTCAACCATCATGCTGTTGGATAAAAGCTGGACATTGACCTTCTCAACTCCTGCTAGCTTTGATATAGCAGAGTCGACGTGAGATGAACAGGCAGAGCATGTCATTCCAGATATATTAAATTGTTGCTTTTGTTTCATATTGCGCTCCATTCTGCTGACTATAAGTACAGCTAAACTATAAACGATTTTTCGCATCTTATATTTTATAATATGCATCATTTTATATACCCCACA
>CAYJEV010000168.1:0-3119 GCA_964369265.1 uncultured Oscillospiraceae bacterium | reverse complement strand
ATTTAGCAAAACTTTTACTCTACCTGACGGAACACTGAAAGTTTACTGCGAAACTATTTAGTCATTCACCTTTCACCATTAGTCATTAGCCACTTAAAGCTTTCTTTTGCTATGTTTATAACCGCCAAATTTGCCAACACTACTACTGGAGGTGACTAAAATGAAAGATGGAATTTTTGCGTTTGTTGTTTCAATTATCTGCCTTGTCGTTATGGTCGGATTTGGCATTGTCGAGCTAAGCGGAGATATGGTAAGCCTGCCAACAGTCGGAGAGGAATTCACCCTAATACAAAGCGATAATAACACTAATTATAAGCTAGTGCATAGTAGCATTAACATCCCCCTATCACTTGATAGTTTTAAAGATATAGAGATTGCATGGTGGGCTGATGGGATAGTCGTTCCTCGCCTTTTTAGAGCTGCCAAAATAGGCTACGAACTAGCCGAAAATGCTTTCGCTACCCTCGAAAATGAACGCTTAGAAAAAGAATGGGAACTCAATATCAAACGATAATTGTATTTCTGAGAAGGACAATTGACTTTAACAAAGAAACTAGCGAAATAGCCAAAAAAGAGCTTTATTTTTAGTCAAAACGCAAATTTATAAAAATAATGTTAAAAATAAAGCATTTTTCAAAATTTCTGCTTGATATTTGAAAAAGAATAATATACAATAATTATATAAATGTTTTTCAGAGGAAAACAAAATAATATTTGGAGGTTTTTAAAATGAGCGAGAAAAAAACTATGTTAGCCATTGTTAAAGATGCGCCTGGTGTTGGTGTTGTAATGAAGGAAGTTCCTGTTCCAGAGTGTGGAATGAACGATGTTAAGATAAAGATAAGATATACTTCTGTTTGTGGAACAGATGTGCATATTTATAACTGGGATCAATGGAGCCAAGACACAATCAAAACTCCAATGACAATTGGACATGAATATGTTGGCGATATCGTTGAGGTTGGTTCAAATGTAACTGGCTTTAAAGTTGGCGATAAAGTAACAGGCGAGGGACATATTGTTTGTGGCAATTGTCGCAACTGCAGAACAGGAAAAGTACATTTATGTAAGGAAACAATCGGCGTTGGCGTTAACAGAGATGGCGCTTTTGCAGAGTATCTTGTTATTCCAGCAACAAACGCAATTAAATGTGCAGAGGGAATTAACGAAGAGTTATTCTCCTGCTTTGACCCATTTGGCAACGCAGTGCATACAGCTTTATCCTATCCTGTGCTTGGCGAGGATGTTTTAATAACTGGTGCTGGCCCGATTGGTATTATGGCTGCTGCTGTTTGTAAGTATGCTGGTGCTAGAAGAGTTGTTATAACTGATATTAACGAATACAGACTAGAGCTTGCTAAAAAGATGGGCGCTGATGCTGCTGTTAATGTTGCAAAAGAAAAGCTATCTGATGTTATGGTTAGCCTTGGCATCACAGACGGCTTCACTGTTGGACTTGAAATGTCTGGCGCTCCTGTTGCATTTAATCAAATGATTGATAATATGTATAATGGCGGCAAGATTGCTATTCTAGGCATTCCAGCAAAGGGCACTCAAATTGACTGGAACAAGGTTGTATTTAACGGCTTATTCCTAAAGGGCATATATGGTCGTGAAATGTACGATACTTGGTACAAAATGAATGCTATGCTACAAGGCGGACTTGATATCAACGATATCATAACTCACAGATTTGATGTTATGGATTTCCAAAAAGGCTTTGACGCTATGATTTCAGGAAATTCAGGCAAGGTTGTTCTTGATTGGACAAAGCTTTCATAAAATCTTTTGGATTTTACAAATGTAGGGGCGAACCTATGTGTTCGCCTCATAAATAGTGAAAGAGAATAAAATAAGGGGGATAATTTAGTGAGAAAGAACGCATTAGATTTTTATCAAAAGGAACTAGAGGGAATTAAAGAAGCAGGACTATGGAAGGGCGAGAGAGTTATAACAACTCCTCAAGGAGCTCATATTAAGACAACTGCTGGGCTGAATGTTGTAAATATGTGTGCTAACAACTACTTAGGTCTTGGCGATAACAAAGAGATTATTGAGGCTGCTAAGGCATCTTATGACAATACTGGTTATGGTGTTGCTTCTGTGCGTTTCATTTGCGGTACACAAACAGTGCATAAGGATTTAGAAAAATCTGTTAGCGACTTTTTAGGCACAGAGGACACAATCCTTTACACTTCTTGTTTTGATGCAAATGGTGGTTTATTTGAGGTTCTTTTAGGACCTGATGATGCTGTTATCTCTGATGAGCTAAACCATGCTTCTATTATTGATGGCGTTCGTTTATGTAAGGCTAAGAGATTTAGATACAAAAACAACGATATGAACGATTTAAGAGCGCAATTAGAGGCAGCTGATGCAGCTGGCGCAAAGATTAAGCTAATTGCAACTGATGGTGTATTCTCAATGGACGGTATTATTGCTAACCTTAAGGGTGTTTGCGATTTAGCTGATGAGTTTAACGCTCTTGTAATGGTTGATGATTCTCACTCTTCTGGTTTTGTTGGCAAAACTGGCAGAGGAACTCATGAGCATTGCGATGTAATGGGCAGAGTTGACATTATCACTGGTACTTTCGGCAAGGCGCTTGGCGGTGCTTCTGGCGGTTTCACTAGCGGACACAAAGAGATCATTGCTCTTCTTCGTCAAAGAAGCCGTCCGTACCTATTCTCAAACTCTCTTGCTCCAGCTGTTGCTGCTGGCTCATTAAAGACTATGGAGATGCTAAAAAGCTCCACAGCTCTTAGAGATACACTAGAGGAGAACACTAAATACTATCGTGAGCTATTAAAATCAGAGGGCTTTGATATAGTTGAGGGCACACATCCAATCGTACCTATTATGCTATATGATGAGAAGACAGCTGGCGAGATGGCTGATAGAATGCTTGAGAAGGGCGTTTACTGCATTGGCTTTAGCTATCCTGTTGTACCAAAGGGCAAGGCTAGAATTAGAACACAAGTTTGCGCATCTCATTCAAAGGAAGACTTAAAGTTTGCAGTTGAGTGCTTTAAGAAGGTTCGTGAAGAAATGGGTTTAAACAAATAATTTAGAATATTAATGCAAAAAAAGAGAGGGCGAGCACCTCTCTTTTTTGTTTG
>CAYJEV010000167.1:0-3161 GCA_964369265.1 uncultured Oscillospiraceae bacterium | reverse complement strand
ACCCTACTATTATAGGGCATCAATCTTTGGTGCGTTATTTATGGTCATACAAAACATCAAATGACATTGCAAATTGTAGCGGCGACTATTAGTCGCCATTTTAGTTTTTCGCTAATCCTCTGTTTATGGTCTAGTTAAGCTTTCACCCTGTCGTCATTCCAGATTTTGTTGTGAATTGTGTGTTTTGGTGCTTGTTTTATTTTGTAGGTGAAAGCTAGTTAGTTTTTTAAGTGTTTCGCTCACTGCGGTGAGCGTCAAAGGGGCAGCCCTTTGATGCTGAAATTTTTTGAAAAAATTTAGCAAAACTTTTACTCTACCTGACGGAACACTTCAACTTCGGCAAAACCCCTTAGTCATTAGCCTAACAAAGCCTGACGGAATACTTAAAGTTTACTTAAAAATCTTAATATAAAAGTAAGTTGATTATTATACATAAAATCTGCTATAATATTATAATAGTATTATTACAGAAAGGGTGAGAAGATGGAGAATGTTGTGTTGGTGCTTGGTGGCGGCGGAATGAAAGGCGCTTACCAAATCGGCGTTTGGAAAGGACTTAAAGAGCTTAATATTAACTACAATACTATTATCGGTACTTCAATAGGTGCGCTGAATGCTGCTATGATGTTGCAAAATGACTTCGACTCTGCCCTAGATCTATGGAACAAGATGGAGTATGACATGGTCTTCTCTGATCCATCTCATAAACATATGGTCAATGTTGGCAATAGAGCGCAGATGATGGGCATGGCGCTAAGAGAAGGCTTATGGAAAGGTGGATTTGATGTAACCCCTTTTAAGACACTGCTAGAAAGCAAAATTGACGAACAAAAAATAAGAGATAATAAGCTTGATTTTGGGCTTGTCATGACAAAGGTTATTCACCACAAAGATGGGCTGCTAGGAAGAGTACCAAAATTTGAAAAGATTGAGGTAATGAAACAAGATATACCAAAAGAAATGCTGGTCGACTATTTAATGGCTTCCTCTGCTTGTTATCCCATTTTTAAGCCTCAAATGATAGACGAGGATATCTATTTAGACGGAGGATATACAGACGATTTACCAATAAACTTCGCTAATAGTTTAAATCCAACCGAGATTATAGCTGTTGATTTAGAGTCAATTGGTGTTAAGCATAAAAATAAAGAAATAACTGCTAAGATAAGGTATATAAAAAGCAGATGGAATTTAGGGGAGCTTTTTAATTTTGATAAAAATAGAGTTCGCCGAAATATAGCTATGGGTTATCTTGATATATTAAAAGAATATGGGAAATATGAAGGCAATAGCTATACATTTAATCTAGGTGAAATTAAAAAGCTTATATCTGATTATGCTTTATATTCTGAGAGTAATAACGCTAATGATGATAATGCAAAGGTGCATAAATCGTTTTTAGGGGATTTACAAAAAAGAGTTAAAATACCTATCATTAAAGAAACAACAGTTGTTGATATGATGGAGGCTGCCGGACGCATTCTTAAGATACCTCCTGATAAAGTCTATACAATTGATATGTTTAATAGCCATATACTATATAGATATAACAGCCTTTTAAATGAGAGAGAACAAAACGAAAATGAAGGGATAATTTCTAGCTTAAAGCAGTTTATGAAGGCTTCAAAATCTAGATTGTTTTTGGCTGCTATGCTTAAGAATTTGAATGTCGACGAATTTGATACTTCAACTTATGAGAATATACCCCTTTTGCCAGACTCTGTTTTGGCAGGTTTTTACATTATATTCTTAATGAACAAATAAAAAAAATATGGGGAGTGTAATTTAGTTAATATAACAACAAAATTACACTCTTTTTATACTTGTTAATTTCAGCACTTTATATAAAATTAAAAACTTTAAATGATTAAATTTAGAAAAAAACGCTAATTTTTTACTGCTATAATTATAAAATCCTCAAAAAATCTACTAATTTTTAACATTTTCTTAAGGTTGACAAACAGGTACAAAATGAATAAACTTAGTAAAGTTAGCACATAATATTGCTAAAAGAAAGAAAATTGAGGAGAATTTATGATTAAAAAAATAGCAGAAAAGTTGACATCTCTGCTACGAGGTAAAATGCCTCATCATGTCATAATGACGACTTGTACTGTAATGCTGGCAGTATTTGTAGCGTATTTATCGCAAGAGATGAAACTAATTGAAATACAAGATGGCGAGGAAGTTAAAACTGTATTTTCAATAGGGGAGAACAATTTAGAGGAAATTATAGTTAGAGAAGGAATTCTAATGGCTGCAAACGACACCTTAGAATTTACACACATTTCAGACAATAGAACAGAAGTTGTAATCAACAGAAGCTTCCCTGTAACAGTTAGCGCTGACGGTGTTACCTCACACCACAATGTCACTGCTGATATGACTGTTGGGGATTTAATAGCCTCTGAGGGAATTTATTTAGATAGTGATGATAGAATTAACCTTCCAGAATCTTTTTACCTATCTAGTGGCGACAATGTTATAGTTGAGAGAGTTGAGTATGTAACAGTCACAGAAGCTGAAGAAGTTCCTCACAAAACAGAATATAGCAGCAGCTCACTATTATCTAATGGGAGAAGCAAAGTTATATACGAGGGCAAAGAGGGCGAGGACAGCGTTACTTACGAAGAGTGTTACATTGACGGAGAGCTTTATTCAAAAGATGAGCTTTCAAGAGAGAGAACATTAGAGCCTGTTACAGAAAAGATATTAACTGGAGATGATTCTCCTGTATCTGATCTTGACTTTGGCGTTCCTTTAGATGAAAACGGCATTCCGCTTCAATACACAAGGGTTTTAGAAAATCAAATTTGCACAGCATATTCTGCTCCAGTACCAAAGAACAGAGGCGCTGGCGGTTATGATTTATTCTATGGTTATGTTGCTGTTAGAGCAGACGAGATACCATATGGCACAAAGATGTATATAGCCTCTCCTGATGGCTCATACATTTATGGTTATGCAATTGCGGCTGACACTGGTGTTGGTTTAATGCAGAACATTATTGATGTTGATGTTTTTTATGAAACTTATCTTGAGAGCGTTTATCATGGAAGAAAATATGTAAATATTTATATACTATAGTAATTTAGGCTGTGGCAGTTTGTCGCAGCCTTTTTTGTTGGACTAATAGCTAATGGTGAAAGGTGAATGACTAA
>CAYJEV010000166.1:0-3161 GCA_964369265.1 uncultured Oscillospiraceae bacterium | reverse complement strand
ACGGAACACTGCAAGTTTAGTGAAAACCCTTTAGTCATTCACCATTCACCCTTAGTTATTAGCCTAACAAAGCCTGACAGAACACTATAAGTTTTATGCGAAACCTCAATAAAAATAGGTTGACGTAAAGATAGGAAATTGGTATAATGATTTAATATAATAAAATAGAAGGAGAATGAATATGGAGAACAAAACTTTTTATATTACAACGCCTATTTACTACCCATCAGATAAGCTGCATATAGGACATGCCTACTGCACAGTCGCAGCCGACGTTATGGGAAGATATAAAAGACAAAGAGGCTATGATGTCATGTTCTTAACAGGAACAGACGAGCATGGTCAAAAAATTGAAGAAAAAGCAGCAGAAACTAACGTTACGCCAAAACAATATGTCGATAAAATTGTTGAGGGCATATATGATTTATGGAAGCTGATGGATATTCAATACGATAGATTTATCAGAACAACAGATGATTATCATGAAGAATCCGTTCAAAAGATATTTAAAACCCTTTATGAAAAAGGAGCTATTTATAAAGGCGCATACAAAGGCAAATACTGCACACCTTGCGAATCTTTCTGGACAGAAAGCCAGCTAGTTGATGGCAAATGCCCTGATTGTGGCGGAGATGTCGCTTATGCTGAAGAAGAAGCTTACTTCTTTAAGCTTAGCGAGTATGGCGATAAGCTAATGAAGTTCTATTATGAAGAAAACCCAACCTTCCTGCAACCTGTTAGCCGATTAAATGAAATGGTTAACAACTTCATTAAGCCTGGGCTTGAGGATTTATGTGTGTCTAGAAACACAGTTAAATGGGGTGTGCCTGTTGATTTCGATCCTGGACATGTTGTTTATGTGTGGATTGATGCGCTTTCTAACTATATAACAGCTCTTGGCTATGGCAATGATAAGTATGACGATTATGATAAATACTGGCCAGCAGATGTGCATTTTGTTGGTAAGGAAATAACTCGTTTTCACACTATTATTTGGCCAGCAATACTAATGGCTCTTGAGCTTCCATTACCAAAGAAAGTTTATGGTCATGGATGGCTTCTGCTTGATGGCGGAAAAATGTCTAAATCTAAAGGGAATGTTGTTGACCCTGTTATACTTGCCGAGAGATACGGCGTTGATGCACTTCGTTACTTCCTGCTTCGTGAATTCCCATTCGGTTCAGATGGCCTATTCTCTAATGAGCTGTTAATTCACAGAATCAACATCGACCTTGCTAACGATTTAGGCAACTTAGTTTCTCGTTCTTTAACAATGGTTAATAAGTATTTTGGCGAGAAAATCCCAACTAACAGAGTTTCTGCCGAGATTGATAATGAGTTTATCGCTTTAATCAATGAGCTTCGTGGAGATTTTGAAAAGGAAATGGAACAATATGCTTTCCAAAATGCATTAGCTAATGTATTTAAGCTAATTTCAAGAGCGAATAAGTATATTGACGAAACAGCTCCTTGGGTACTTGGCAAAAACGAAGAAGATCACCCTCGCTTAGCTGCTGTTTTATATAATCTTGTTGAGGTTGTTAGAATATCTGCGATATTACTAACTCCATTTATGCCAACTTCTTGCGAGGCTATATTAGCCCAGCTGAAAGTTGACAGCTCATTAACAACATTTGAAAAGGCTGAGTATATTTCTGATATAGACTACACTATAGTTAAGGGAGATAATTTATTCCCTCGTCTTGATCTAAAAAAAGAGCTTGAGGCGCTTTCTCCAGCTCAGCCAGAAGAAAAGCCAGCTAAGGAAGAAAAGAAAAAACAAAAAGAAGAGAAAAAGAAGCAAGAAGAGCCTTTAGCTGATGGAATTATAACTATTGATAGCTTTATGGCGGTTAGCCTAAAGGTTGCTAAAATTGAGAGCTGCGAGCCTGTTCCAAAGTCTGACAAGCTTTTATGTCTGCAACTTAATGACGGTTCAGACAAGCTTCGTCAAGTAGTTTCTGGAATTGCAACATGGTATACACCAGAGCAGTTAGTTGGCAAAAAGGTTTGTGTTGTTGCAAACTTAAAGCCAGCGAAGCTAAGAGGTGTTGAGAGCAACGGAATGATTTTAGCTGCTGACAGCCAAAAAGAGGATGGAAGCGAAGATGTTAAGGTTATTTTCATTGACGAAAGCGTTCCTGTTGGCTCTAAGATTAGATAGGTCAAATTTGAAAATAAATTTCAAACTTAACTATTAAAAAGCCGTTTTTCTCGTCTGCAAAAAGCAGACAACCGAAAAACATGGCGCATTTATGACCATTTTTATGTCTGTTTTGTGCCTTAAGTAGAAAGGATGGTCATAATGATGAAAATTTTCGATTCCCATGCACATTACGACAGCGATAGATTTAAAGATGATAGGGAGGAGATAATCTCCTCTTTAAAAGAGAAGGGGGTTGCTAGGGTTATGAATGTCGCTTCCGATATTGAAAGCTCAGTAACTTCGCCTTTATTAGCCGAGAAATACGACTTTTTCTATTCAACTGTTGGAATTCATCCGCACGCTGCAAGCAGTGTCAATGATGAAGTTATCTCAATGATAGCAAAAACAGCCGAGCTGCCAAAGGTTATGGCTATTGGAGAAATAGGGCTTGACTATTATTATGATTTTTCTCCTCGTAAGCAACAAAGAGAGGCTTTTGTAAAGCAGCTTAGCTTAGCGCACGACCTTCACATGCCTGTTGTTATTCACAGCCGAGATGCAACAGAGGATACCCTCTCTATACTAAAAAAATATCGTCCTGAGGGGATAGTGCATTGCTATTCTGGCTCTGCTGAAACGGCGATAGAGCTTCAAAAGCTTGGGTTGTATTTAGGGTTTACTGGTGTGGTGACGTTTAAGAATGCGAGAAAGGCTATAGAGTCTGTAATGGCGACTGACCTTTCACGTCTTCTCATTGAAACAGACTGTCCATATATGGCACCTGTACCTCACAGAGGCTCTCGTTGCGATTCTTCAATGTTAACTTATATCATAAACACTATTGCTGAAATAAAGGGGATATCCCCAGAAGAGCTTGCAAACATTACATTTAGCAATGCAAATCAAGTGTACAGAATAAAAGATATGTAATCTTAATGACATCGCCAAAAACGGCGGTGTCATTTTGTTTGGATAAGGGCTAGGATTCACACTAAAATTGCAGTGTTCCGTCAGG
>CAYJEV010000165.1:0-3167 GCA_964369265.1 uncultured Oscillospiraceae bacterium | reverse complement strand
AATCGCCCCTGCGAGGAATATAAATAATCGTAGTGAAACGGAGATTATTTATATTTCCTATTCAATCACCCTAGCGCTCATTCTTGATTGTTTGCTTGCAATCTTATTATCATACATTTTTTTATCAACTACATTAAAAAAATCATTATATTCAGCTAAGGTTCTTCCTGTAAATTTATCAAAGCCAATCGCTAAAGAGTATTTATGTACTGCATTTATATTAGATTTATTGATATGAGCTGTTATATCTAAAATGGAGGTTTCAATATCTGCTTTAGAGCAGTTTATTAAAAGCGAAACAAACTCATCCCCTCCAACACGGAATGTTTTTCCGTATTTACTAAAGCTACCATTTAAAGCATAGTATGAATTTCTAAGGGCGTTATCCCCCTCCATATGCCCTAAAAAGTCATTTATAAGCTTTAAATTATTCATATCAGAAATCACACACCATACTTCTTTAATTTCAACTTCATTTTCAAATATAGTATTCAACTCTTCATGATATGCTTTTGCATTATATCCCCCAGTTAAAGTGTCATTAAAAGAGTATTCAAGCAACATAGTCTTCATTTTATTAGCAACCGTTGCTATGCTACCAACTTCATCTTTAGTATAAAGTTCATTCGGTATTGCAATTTTCATATTCCCTGACTCAGCGATTTGCAACATAGCTCTTTCAAGCTTTATCAAGCTAGAACTCATATTTTTCGAGAAAAAACGAGCAAAATAATTTACTCCAGCAATAATCGCTATATTCAAAACAGCAACCGAAATCAAAATTGTTAAAACTAGATTATCATTTTGTTCAAGAGCTTCGTTGAGAAGGTTTTCTTCTTCTAAAGAAAATTCATCAATACTGCCGAAAAACTCGTTTGCTATAGGTGTTACAACTTGCAATGCATACAATGCTTCCTCGTATTCTCCACCAGCAATCCATATATCAGCTGATAGTATCATGCTTTCTTTATATTTATTTTTTTCCTCAATAATGCGTGTGAATTCAGTTAGCTGCGATCCTGTTAAGTATTTTGAATACTCATCCATCTTATAGTCTAAATCATCAAAAGCTTCGATATAATCCTCATAATACGCATTCTTAATAGCTTCATCTTCTGCAAATAATATATCTCGCCCCAATACACGGCAAACATACATATTTCGTATAATCGCACTAAGCTCTTCTTTATGTCGCACATTGCCATCTATAATTTCCTGCGAAGAATTATTAACCATAACAATCGCTATGAAAGAAAACAAACTTATAATTACAACATTTATCATTACAAAAAATTTGAACGGAGCAAATTTCCTCTGAATATCAACATTATTTAACCAAAATTTAAATTTATCCATACAACACCTTATATCTATATTTTTATAGTACACACGTCAAAAGTACAGCAACAATTGACGTTTAAGTCAATTTAGTTGCAATTTTTAAAAAAATCATTTTATAAGCTTCATTATACCATTTTCACAGACAAATGTCTATATTGTTCACAAAAAGATAACAATTTTCAATTTAAAAAAGTGAAGTGTCAATTTTAACACTCCACTTTTTTAAATTAACTTATTTTCATTATACAACTTTAGTTGCTTCGATATATCTAAGCAATAAGTCCTTATCCATACCTCCGACATGTCCATATGCTATGTTTCCATTTTCATCAATAAATAATGTTGATGGCAGAGAAGAAACTCCATAAGTATAAACGCCAAGCTGACCTTCATCATAATAGACTGGGAAGGTAAATTCATTTTCTAAAATGAAATTATTTCCATCGTCAACAGTTTCTCTGCTACCATCAGTTGCGTTAAGCATAATGAACTGAACATCATCGCCCATTTCATTATAAACTTCTTGGAAGTCTGGCATTTCATCTCTGCAAGGAGGACACCAGCTTGCCCAAAAGTTCAATACTATTGGCTTACCATAGAAATCGCTTAAGTTAACTTCGTTTCCATTATAATCATTAAAGGTTATGTCTATAGCAGCACTACGAGCTGTTTGACCTTCGTCACTTTCAGCGCTTTCCTCGCTAGACGCTACTTCTTCACTACTAGAAACTGTTTCGCTTGCAGTGCTAGTAATCTCGCTGCTAGATCCTACATCACTAGATGCTAAAGAACTGTCGTCAGTCATTTCAGAGGAAACTATCTCCTCGCTACTTGACATTTTAGAGCTATCCATCTCCTCGCTTTGGGAGCTGCTAGCTAGTGCTGGCGGCAAGCTATTGGTAGATGGCAAAGCTACATTCTCGGATAAGCTAGTGTACAGCATTGTTGCACCAGCAATTACTGCAATAAATACTCCCACCAAGAGTAGTGTTGATTTGTTTTTCATTATAATTCCTCCTTAAAAGCTTAAAGCTGTTAAAAATCTTCCAAGATAACCTGTTGCCATAAGTATTCCCATTACAATCAACAAGCCTCCTGCTACTTTATTTATAATAGAGTAGTTTTTCTTTAGTTTTTCAAATGACGACATTAGTTTATCAAAAAGCACTGCGCTCATCAAAAGAGGCAATCCTAGCCCCATAGAATAAGCAAGCAACATTAGTCCGCCTTCAAAAGCACTACCTTGGTTTGATGCCATCATAAGTGCTGATCCTAAAAATGCACCAGCACATGGTGTCCAGCTAATCGAAAACACTCCGCCAAATAAAATTGACTTCCAGACATTTAAGTTGCTAGCATTAAAATTACTGCCCCTTCCTCCAAATGAAGGAAGCTTTACTATCTCCATAAAGCTTAAGCCGAATATAATCACAAGACCGCCTGTAACAAGATTAACCACGGTTTGATATCTTATCAACAGTCTTCCTATAGTTCCAGCAAAAACTCCCATTGTTACAAAAATAATTGTAAACCCTAGAATAAATGCAAGCGAGTTTATGATTATTTTCTTCATGTTGTTTTCTTCTTCCTCACCAGCTAGATATGAAAGATATATTGGCAACATCGGCAACAAACATGGAGAGATAAAAGTTATAACACCTTCTAAAAAAGCTATCACATATAACATTATCTTTTCATCCTTTCGTATAAATTAATCATGTGGGCACCTCGTTACCCACGACCTTTAAAATCCCTTCTGCTAAGAACAATTATAGTGAAAAATGAAGAATGAAAAGTGAAAAGTTAATGTATCACTTCGTGATGGA
>CAYJEV010000164.1:0-3191 GCA_964369265.1 uncultured Oscillospiraceae bacterium | reverse complement strand
CTGCCATTATCTACCCAACCTTGCTTGAAGCTTCCTCCAGTTACAGTTGCAGTATCGACAGTTACATCCATCTCGCCTTGTGCATTTATCTTATGATTTAGTGAGTAGATAGGTTTTGCATTTGTTAGGTTAGTGCTATCGCCAACATTCAGCACTGATTTATTTGTTTGCTCGCCCTCTAAAATAACGCTACCAGTTACAGTTGAGCTATTTATAGTTGCTGTTGAGCTAATCAGCCTAATGTCCTTATTTATTGTGATTCCTATTATAGTAACATTAGCGCCATTAGTTAGCTCAAGGGCAGTCGCTCCAGTCGCAGTTATAGTTACATTGTTAGTTTCAGGAACTAGCTGAACCCCTGTTGCAGAAGAGATTGAAGCAGGGCTTGCACCAACATCATATGTACCAGATGCAATAGTGATTTTTTGATTGTCGCTAGCTTCGTTTAACGCCTTTTTAAGCGCATTAACATCTCTAACAACAGTATCGTTAGGGTTGATAGTAGCTCCTGAAGCATCTGTTACTATAACTCCATTAGCAATAGTCATGTTAGCAACAAACTCCTTGCCAGTTAGTCCAATGTTGCTGTTTACATTCATTGTTGAAACTAGCTTTGCACTGCCGCCATTTTTGAAAGTAAAGTTAGGTTTTACTCCAATACCAGCATTAACATTTACTACATCAACCACAGCATTATCTGACACTAAGTTAACTGGGCTGTTTATTGTTAATGTTCCAATTTCAGCCTGGGTTGTTAAGTTAATTTGAGAGGCTGTTTGAATGCTTGAAGCAACATTTAGCAACTCAATATTTGTGTTATCTCCAGACAGATTAACATTTGCTTGTTTGTTAAGGTTTAGTGTGTTAATCTCGCCAGAATTAGAGAGAGTTATAGTCGGAACAGCATTTCCATTCACACTAGCTGTACCAACAGTTGATTGATTACCAGCTATATTGAATTTACCGCCATTATTGACAGTTAGAGTTGTAATAGCTCCTGCATTTAAATTAACAGTTGGAGAGTTAGTAGTTGTTAGTTTAGCGATTTTTGCTGATTGATGATTAACAGTAATTGTTGTTATGCCAGTAGCGTTAATATCGCCAACAGTTGCAGAAGTAACATCTATTGTTCCGCTACCAGATCCAACTATAGATGTAACATTACCACCATAAACATCAATGTTATTGTTTGAGCCAGCAAGGGTTAATGTGCCTATATTAGAGCCTGAGCTTGTTATCACATTAGCGCCGTTGCTAGCAGAAAGAGCAGTCACATCAGAGCCAGTCGCTAAAGTTATTTTGCTACCACTAGTAGTTAAGTTCACTTTATCAGCCTTGCCCTCAAGCTGTACATCAGCCTTGTTTGTGGATACAGTTAATGTTCCAAGAGGGATGTCAATAGTTGTTTTCTTGCCAGAAGTTCCACCAGTCACATTAACATTAACCTTATCCATGCTTTGAGCCTTCAAAGTTGCTGAATTTGCTAAAGTTATTGTATTATTATCAATATCGACATTTCTTAGGTTAATTGTTGGGATTTCGTCGCTGCCACTAATCGATTTATTGACAGTTATAGCGCCAACTTCCATATCTCTAAAGTCAACGCTGTTTGCGCCGCCGCCAGAAATAGTAACTGTGCCAGTTACTTCAATGCCTTCGATTGTAACATCGCCGTCTTCAACGCTTGAGCTGATTTGAAGGTTTCTAACTTTTGTACCGCCAGTACCCTCAATTACAAAGTTAGCGTCGTCGTTGTCGTCATCCTTAATAACAAGTGTGTCAATATCTAGACCATCAAGAGTTACATTCATATCTCCATCTCGGCCATCAAGAACAACTTCGTCGAACTCGCTATCGTCATCAGCCTCAATGTTGATATCCTCGTCGCCATAAAGCTCTAGTGTATCTTCAACTTCAACATTGTTAAAATCAATGTTTATTGCACGGCTTCTTGCATCAACACCGATTATATCGTAGTTTCTATCAGAATATCTAACGCTTGATTTTATAATTAGATCATAATCATCATCGTCATCTCGATCGTCGTCATCATCGTCATCATCGTCATAATCGTCGTATAGGTACTTTTCGTTAATAATTCTATCAATATAATCTTCGCCATCGTCTGTTAGATAAGTTCTTGTGTATAGATAAGCGCTGTCAAGCTCTGCATCTATAACCTCAACATCAACAGAATCATATCCAGAACGCTCATATGTATAGATAGATCTAAAGCCTTCAGCATCGCTATCAAGATCGCTTTCGTCAATTAAAACATCTGTTTTAATGCGAAGCTTGCCAACTTCTGTGTCGCCCTCAGCATAAATATCAACTACAGCATATCTATGGTCCACTTCAATTTCGTCAATATCGCAATCAATTAAAGTTATGTGTCCGCCACCATTGATAGTAAGCGTTCCACTAACCTTAACATCCTCTAGAATAATATCATCATATTCATCAACGTCGGAAGTGATGGTTAAATTCTCAACAGACCTATCTTTATATGTACCCTCTTTTTTTATTAAAGTTGAGGAGGCTGTTGGAGTTATAGATGGAGCAGAGGAACTGCTTGGCGCTTTAGATGAGGATGGTGTTACAGTTGTCGTTGGTGGAGGGGTAACTGTTGTGGTTGGTGGCTTGACAACTGGAGCAACCGAAGAAACAGGAGGAGCGACACTTGAAGGCGGCACACTGCTGCTATTATTTATCTCTACTTCGCTTGAAGAAACAGGAGGCACTAGGCTTGAAACTTCTGGAAGAGATGAGCTTGGCTGACTAGATGAGCTTTCGTTATCACGTTCGGAACAGCCAGACATTAAAAAGACTGAAACTGCCATCATTGCTATAATGAGCTTTTTATTCATATAAAACACTCTCCTTTATAAAATATTATTTTTTGTTTTGTTACTTTGGATTTTATCAAAATAAACAAGATAAACTCCTATCTTATTTATTACTTTTTAGTTCATAACAACACCTTTACTTATAATCATTCTATCACTTTTTCCTCTTATTGTAAATAGAAAATTTGTTAAATTGCACCACTTACATTTCTTTTTAAAAAAAGAAAAGCTAAGCAAGGGAAAGCCTTTGTATTGAAGTTTTTAGCAAACTTTAAGTGTTCCGTCAGGTAAAGTAAAAGTTTTGCTAAATTTTTTTCAAAAAATTTCAGCATCAAAGGGCTGCCC
>CAYJEV010000163.1:0-3258 GCA_964369265.1 uncultured Oscillospiraceae bacterium | reverse complement strand
CACTATCCGAACCCACCCATCAAGGCAGCAAAGCGGACCCTTGATGGCAACAAAATCGGAGATTTTGTAAAGTAAAAAGTAATAGTTAATATCATTACTAACAAACAAAATAAGAAATCATAGTTATGGCTTTGATTTTTTATCATAAATTAAAAAATAATAAAAAAATATATTGGAGGACAACATTATGTCAAAAATTATAGGTATTGATTTAGGAACAACAAACTCATGTGTGGCTGTTATGGAGGGCGGCGATGTAGTAATCATCCCAAATCCAGAAGGCGCAAGAACAACTCCATCTGTCGTTGGTTTTTCAAAGACAGGCGAAAGAGTTGTAGGTCAGGCTGCTAAAAGGCAAGCAGTGACAAACCCAGACAAAACAATCTCCTCAATTAAGAGAGAGATGGGCAGAGATTATAAAGTAACAGTTGACGATAAGAGCTATACTCCACAAGAAGTATCTGCTATGATTCTACAAAAGCTAAAAGCTGATGCAGAAGCTTTCTTAGGCCACGCTGTTACAGAGGCTGTTATCACAGTTCCAGCTTACTTCACAGACTCCCAAAGACAAGCAACTAAAGATGCTGGCAGAATTGCTGGACTAGAAGTTAAGAGAATTATCAACGAGCCAACAGCAGCAGCTCTTGCTTATGGTATCGACAAAGAAAATGACCAAAAAGTTATGGTATACGACTTAGGCGGCGGTACATTTGACGTTTCTGTTATCGAAATGGGCGATGGTATCCAAGAAGTTCTAGCAACTGCTGGAGATAACAGACTAGGCGGAGATGACTTCGACCACAAGCTAATCGGCTACATGGTTGAAGAGTTTAAGAAAGAAACAGGCATTGACCTATCCTCAGATAAGGTTGCTATGCAAAGACTAAAAGACAGCGCAGAAAAAGCAAAGATTGAGCTTTCTGGAATGACAAGCGCAAATGTAAACCTTGCATTCATCACTGCTGATAGCACAGGCCCTAAACACCTTGACATCACAATTTCAAGAGCTAAATTTAATGAGCTAACTGCTGATTTAGTACAAAAAACAATGGGTCCTGTTAAGCAAGCTCTAAGCGATGCTGGACTTTCCACTTCCGAGATCGACAAGGTTATCCTTGTTGGTGGTTCAACTAGAATTCCAGCTGTTATTGATGCAATCAAGAGCTTCACAGGCAAAGAGCCATTCAAGGGCATTAATCCAGATGAGTGTGTAGCTGCTGGTGCTGCTATCCAAGCTGGTGTACTTTCTGGAGATGTAAAGGGCTTACTACTACTAGACGTTTGTCCACTATCACTAGGTATTGAAACAATGGGCGGTGTTTGCAACAAGATTATTGAAAGAAACACAACTATCCCAACTAAAAAGAGCCAAGTTTACTCAACTGCTGCTGATAACCAAACTTCTGTTGAGATTCACATCCTACAAGGCGAAAGAGAGATGGCTGCTGGCAACAAAACTCTAGGTATGTTTAAGCTTGATGGCATTATGCCAGCTCCAAGAGGCATTCCTCAAATTGAAGTAACATTCGATATAGATGCAAACGGTATCGTTCATGTATCTGCGAAGGATAAAGGCACAGGAAAAGAGCAAAACATCACTATTAGCTCCTCAACAAGCATGTCCAAAGAAGATATAGAGAAGGCTGTTCAAGAGGCGGAGAAGTTTGCTGAAGAAGATAAGAGAATGAAAGAACATGCTGAAATCAGAAACAGAGGCGATCAGTTAGTATACGAAACAGAAAAGACTTTAAGCGAGCTAGGAGATAAGGTTGAAGAGGCTGATAAGGCTGCTGTTAATCCTCTGCTAGAAGAGCTAAAAGAAGCGCTAAAGGGAACTGATTATGATGTAATCAAAAATAAATCAGAAGAACTACAAAAGGCTGTATATACTATCTCTGAAAAGCTATACAAAGCTGCTGCTGCTGAGGGCGAGGCTGCTCCACAACAAGAGGGCGCTGCTGCTGACGATGTTGTTGATGCTGATTTCCAAGATGTTGAGAATAACTAATACGAATTAAATTACACAGTTAAACTACACAGGCTCACCGATGGATAAAACTATCGGTGAGCAAGTGACTGTATGAGCTTTATAATGGGGGTAGCTTGAGTGGCAGATAAAAAAAGAGATTATTATGAGGTGTTGGGTGTCGATAAGAAGGCATCTGCCGATGAAGTAAAAAAAGCATTTCGTCGAGAAGCAAAAAAATATCACCCTGACTTAAATCCTGGTGATAAAAAAGCTGAGCAATCCTTTAAAGAGGTTAATGAGGCTTATGAAGTGCTTTCTGATACAGATAAAAGAGGAAGATATGATCAATTTGGTCATGCTGGTGTCGACCCTAACTTTGGTGCAGGCGGTTATGGTGGTGCTGGATTTGGCGGATTTGAAGATTTTGATTTAGGCGATATTTTTGGCAGTTTCTTTGGGGGTGGCTTTGGAGGCTCTCGCCAAAGAAATCCAAACGCACCAACTAGGGGTAATGATGTTAGAATGCCTCTAACACTAACCTTTGCTGAGGCAGCTTTAGGTTGCACAAAAGAAATAACAATAACAAGGCTTGAAAACTGTTCTGATTGTCAAGGAACAGGAGCTGCTGCTGGCACAACACCAGAAGTATGTTCTGATTGTCATGGTAGCGGGCAGGTTAGTTATAGGCAGGCAACGCCTTTTGGCTATGTTCAAAACACAAAAGCTTGTGCGACTTGTGGAGGACGAGGCAAGACAGTTAAAACTCCTTGTAGCAAATGTGCTGGCAAGGGCAGAGTTCGAGTTAAAAAGACAATTGAGATAAATGTGCCAGCGGGCATAAACGAAGGGCAGACTTTTGCTGTTAGAGGTCAGGGAGATCACGGCACAAACGGCGGCCCTATGGGCGACTGCAACATAACAATTACAATTCAACCAGACAGCTTGTTTGAGCGAGAGGGCTATGATGTATGGTGCAACATACCTGTTAGCTATGCGCAAGCAGCTTTGGGGGATGAGATTATTGTACCAACATTGGCAGGCAAGGTTAAGTATAGCATTCCAGAGGGAACGCAACCTGGCACTGTGTTTAGGCTAAAGAGCAGAGGCATTCAGTACATTAACGGCAGAGGCAAGGGCGATCAATATGTTCGGATTATCCTTGAAGTTCCTCGTTCATTAAGCTCTAAGCAAAAAGAGCAGCTTCGTGATTTTGAAACAATGCTTACTGAGAGAAACTATGAGCAGAAAACAGGATTTATGGAGAAGTTTAGAGCTTTCATGGAGAAGAC
>CAYJEV010000162.1:0-3276 GCA_964369265.1 uncultured Oscillospiraceae bacterium | reverse complement strand
GCAGTCGGCTTGAAGCTTTGATATAGTATGCAATTTTCAATCCATCACGAAGTGATACATTAACTTTTCACTTTTCATTCTTCATTTTTCATTTATAAAGTGAGTGTCATAATTAAGGCATCTTCTGTTGGTTTCTTATAAAAGCCTTTTCTAACTCCCATATTGAGAAATCCCAAAGATTCATAAAGCGATATAGCGACTGAGTTTGATTTTCTAACCTCAAGCGACAAAGTTCTGCAATCCCTATTCTTAGCGTTGGCAATTGCCTTTTCGGTTACCATTCTTCCAAAACCTCTTCCACGAAAGCCTTCTTTTGTTGCGATGTTTGCGATAAAGGCATCGTCTAAAACAGAGTAAATCCCAGCATAGGCAACAATTTCGTCCCCAATTTTAGCAATCTCAATTTCAAAAAGACCAGTCGCATAAGTTTCTAGTAAGGCATTATGTGTCCAAGGTGTGCTAAAGATAGTTTCCTCAATCTCGGAAATCTCTTTAAAGTCCATAAGGCTAGCTTTTTTTAGCTCTACCATGGCTTTACACTGCCCACAATCTCGTTAACGCTTGCAATGCCATTTTTATCAAGGAAGCTCTCAATTCCCTCAACAACCTTAACAGGCGACATAGGGTCGTTAAACAAAGCCGCACCCATCTGAACAGCGCTTGCGCCAGCCATTAGCATTTCAATAGCCTGTTCTGGCTTAGATATTCCCCCAAGCCCAACAACAGGAACTGAAACGGCATTAGCCACTTGATACACCATTCTAAGTGCAACAGGGAAGATGGCATCGCCAGAAAGGCCTCCCATGTTGTTTTTTAGTATTGGCCGCCTTGTGTTTATATCAATTCGCATAGCTAAAATAGTGTTGATTAAAGAGATGGCATCAGCTCCAGCTTCCTCGACTGCCTTTGCAACGCTGACAATGTCGGTTACATTCGGCGTTAGCTTAACCATCATTGGCTTGTTGGTTAAAACAGCCTTGCACGCCCTTACAACCTCCCCAGCAGACAGAGGGTCAACACCAAAAGCAGCCCCTCCACATTTAACATTAGGGCAGGAGATGTTAAGCTCCACCATATCTATATCGCTATTATTGACAACTCGGCAGCTCTCAACATAGTCTTCTAGCAAAGAGCCAGAGATGTTAGCTATTATTTTTGTGCCTTTTCCAGCAATTTTAGGAAGTTCCTTTTCGACAAAGGCATGTACACCAGGATTTTGAAGCCCAACACTATTAAGCATTCCCATAGGAGTTTCTGCAACTCTAGGCACAGCATTACCAAGCCTTTTTTCAAGCGTTGTGCCTTTTAGCGACATTCCCCCAACTGCATTAACAGGGAAGAAGTCCTCATAATCTAAGCCAAAGCCACAACAACCAGAGGCTAAAATCACAGGGTTGTGAAATTCAACCCCAGCTATATTAACTCTTAAATCAGCCATTAAAACAGCACCTCCTCAGCCTTAAACACAGGCCCTTCCTTACAAATACAGCTATTATGAACTTCGCCATTCTTTTTTGTTTCGCAAACACAAACCAAACACGCACCAACCCCACAACCCATTCTCTCCTCAAGGGAAAGCTCGGTTTCAATGTTGGCAGTTAGAGCTTTAACAGCCTTTAGCATTGGATGAGGCCCGCAAGCATAAGCAACAGCAACTTCTGAAACTCTCTCCTTAACTATATCAGTCACAAAGCCTTTATGACCATAAGAGCCGTCGTCGGTGCAAATTATAACTTCTGCCCCTGTTTTCTCAAACTCTTCTTTTAGTATAATAGCTTCTTTATTTCTAAAACCAAGCACAACCAAAGCATTTTCTTTATAATGCTTTGCAAGCTCATACATTGGAGGCGTTCCAATTCCTCCACCAACAAGAAGAGCTTTTGTGTTTTTATCTTTTAGGGTAAAGCCGTTACCTAAGCTTCCCATAACATCAACCTTATCGCCTTTTTTTAGCTTAGAGAGGTACTCTGTTCCCTCTCCTCTAACTTCAAACACAATTTCAAGCATATCCTTATCTTTATCCACATTAAATATAGATATTGGTCGTCTTAGAAAAAAGCCCTCGCATTTAACATGAACAAACTGCCCAGCTTTTGCAATGTTTGCTATCTCTTTTGAGAGAATAGAAAGCTTAAAAGCTGTGTTAGTTAATTTTACATTATCAATTATAGGGTAAACACCCTGCACTTTAGACATATAGCACCTCCATATTAGTTATCAAATTTAATTTTAACTCTTAAATCTCTAACTGTCAATAAATATTCACAAAACTCATCAATCTTTTTATTGAAATCATCAAATGACTATGTTAGAATACATAACAGGTTAGAAAAAGAAAAAATAAAGAAAGTAAAAATAGCACACCAAATATTCGTGGTGATGTGATTTTTAAAGAATAGAAAGAGGGAAACTATTATGAAAAAAACTATTATAGCATCATTATTGGCTAGTATGCTAATTCTATCTGCTTGTGTCGATGAGGCGAGCAGTTCTAGCGAGGCTTCTTCTGAGGCTGTGTCTTCTGAGGCAAGCTCAACTGAAGCAACATCTTCTGAGGCAGCAGAAACTGTTGACACTCTATATCCTCAAATTGAAGAGGATAATGTAGAAAGAGATTTAGCTACAATCAAAACAAACATGGGGGATATTACAGTTGAGTTCTATCCAGAGCATGCGCCTTTAGCTGTTGAGAACTTTTTAACTCATGCTGAAAATGACTATTACGACGGCATCATTTTCCACAGAGTTATTGAGGACTTTATGATTCAAGGCGGAGATCCATTAGGCGAGGGATATGGCGGAGAGAGCATATGGGGACAGCCTTTTGATAACGAAGTGACAGATGAGGTTCGTCATTTTAGAGGGGCTTTATCCATGGCGAACAGCGGGCCAAACACAAATGGAAGCCAGTTCTTTATAGTATCTGCAAAGACAGTTGATGAAGGCTTTAGGCAGGCTATGGAGGATGCATTATGGAGCGACGAGGTTATTGATGCATATTTTGAGCTAGGCGGTACTCCTCATCTTGATGGCCAGCACACTGTGTTTGGTCAGGTGACTGAGGGCATGGACATTGTTGAGGCGATTGAAGCTGTAGAAACAGATAGTGGAGATAAGCCAGTTGAGCCTGTTGTGATTGAGGATATTGTTGTAACAAGAGCGGAATAGGGCATTGCTAGACTAATGACTAAAGGTGAATGACTAAGGGTTTCGCAGTAAACTTGCAGTGTTCCGTCAGGCTTATTAAAAGTTTTGCTAAATTTTTTTCAAAAAATT
>CAYJEV010000161.1:0-3283 GCA_964369265.1 uncultured Oscillospiraceae bacterium | reverse complement strand
AGAGCCTAGTATCTGCTTTATAAACTGATTCGGATTATATCGGGCACCCTAACTATAGTGTTCTAATCGAGTGCAGTTTTTAACTAAGCGCTAAATACACCCAGTACCACGAATATATGATGAATATAGATAGGGCAATTCCAATAGTAACTGCTGATATAATAAGAAATCTTATGAATTTTCTCTCAAACTCTGGGTTGCTTGCTAAAAGGCTGGAAAGTTTACCGCAGGCATTTTCAATCTTTTCTGCTAATTTTCTTTCGCTTCTTTCATTAGCTTTATTAACAGCGCTTTGTGTTTTTTTGTTCTGTTCTCTTTTATCATTTTCAGCGCCACAATAAGGGCAGGTTAAATCGCCATTTTCAGCTTTGTATAATCTTCCGCACCAATCACAGTTCATTTATATCTCCCCCATATGACAATCGCATATCTATCATAAATTCAAAAAAGATTTACACCACAACCGCAAGGGATTGTCCCTATTCTTGGCAAAATATCATTTTTCATCAGGTCATTTATGATTACACAATATAAAAAATGACACTACAAATTGTAGCGGCGACTAGTAGTCGTCATTTTAGTTTTTTACTAAGCTTCTAGTTTTTTGCCATCAAGGCTCCGCTTTGCTGCCTTGATGGAGTGGGGACGGATAGTGTATTCCTCTGTTTATGGTTTAGTTAAGCTTTCACCCTGTCGTCATTCCAACTTTTGCTGTGAATGGTTGGTTTTGCTCTTGTCTTGTTTTTTGATGTGAAAGCTGTTAAGTTTCTTTTTAAAGTGTTTCGCTCACTGCGGTGAGCGCCGAAGGCTCTGCCTCTCGACACCGCAATTTTTTGCAAAAAATTGAGCAAAACTCTATGTAAGCCTAGCGGAACACTAAAAGTTTACTGCGAACACCCTTTATCTTTAGTCATTAGCCTTTAAAGTCAAGCTATCCCCATCCTCAATATGAAACATTCTAAGCGACTTATCCCTAAACTCCTCTGGTGGGTCGCAGGCTGTTATGAAAATTTGAGGCCCCTTAATCTTCTCAAGAAGAAAAAGCCTTCTAGTTTCGTCTAGCTCGCTCAGCACATCATCAAGAAGAAGTATAGGCGCTTCCCCCAAAAATTCCTCAAAAAGCAAGGTTTCTGCAAGCTTTAAAGAAAGGATTGAGGAGCGTTGCTGGCCTTGCGAAGCAAACACCCTTGAAGGCTTTCCGTTTATGTCAATTGACAAATCGTCCCTGTGAATGCCAATAGAAGTCATCTTCGCTGCTTGATCCTTCTTGCGATTTTCCACCAAAGAGGAATAATACTCCTCCTCTGTTTCAGGAACTGTTGTTTGATAAGCTAAAGAAAGCTCGCCATTTCCGTTCATCTCTCTAAAAATACTAACAGCCTTTGGCGAAAGCTCTTTTAAATAGCTCTCCCTTGTCTTTTTAATGACAGTGCCGATTTTTGCAAGCTGCTTATCATAAACATCAAGAGTTATTTCCATCTCCATTTCGTGAAGCTTTAGCTTTAGTATGGCGTTTCGTTGCTTTAACAAGCTCCCATACTGCCTAAGCACGCCCCTATATCTTGGCTTTAACTGCCCAATGCTCATGTCAAGAAAATCTCGCCTTTCGCTAGGGCCTCCTTTAATGATGGAAAGATGTGTTGGAGAGAACACAACAGCACAAAGCCCACTATTATCGCTTCCTTTAATTGGTTGATAGTTAAGCTCTAGCTTTATTCCATCTGCTGTTATTTTATATTTGCTAAAGTTATCTCGCTGCTTATCGCTAAACTCGCACTCGCATTCAGCAAACTGATGCTCAAATTTTATAAGTTGATTGCTTTTTGCAAGGCGAAAGCTTTTCTCCCCTGTAAAAAGCCAAATAGCCTCTAAAATATTTGTTTTGCCCTGCGCATTCTGCCCTATAATAAGGTTGACATTCTCTGAAAATTCCAGCTCAACCTCTTTAAGATTGCGAAAGCCTTTTGATTTAAACTTCCTCAGTACCAACCGAGAACACCTCCAGAGTTATCTCATCATCTATAATAACAACATCTCCAGCACGAATTTTCTTCCCTCTTTGTGTGCAAACTTCGCCATTAACTTTAACATCGCCCTCTTGAACAGCTTCCTTTGCGTGTCCGCCTGTTTCACAAACAGCAGCAAATTTAAGCAGTTGGTCAAGCTTTATAAACTCTGTTGTAATTTCAACTCTTTCTTTAATCATAATGCTCCTCACAGTTAGTTTATGTTTTTCGATAAAATTCCAATTAAAATGAGAGATAATTTGATAAAATTACCCTCACTATTTCATACTATTATAGTATACCATTTTTTGATTGGTTTTCATAGTCATTTATTAAAAATATTTTTGTTTTTTATAGGAATAAATAGCCCTAAATTGTTCAAAATAAGCACATAGTCAATAAAAATAAGTTGCGCCACAAAAAAGGCAGATAGGAGTTATTTATGTCAACAAAAAATAACGGAAGTTTCAGCGATTTCATATTAGGAAAAGGGTTTTATTTTATTCTTGCTTTGTGTATAGCGGGTGCTGGTGCTGCTGGATATTTAGCTATCAACTCTCAAAATGAAATTTTAACCCCAGAGCCTGCTAACCCACCACAAATTGTAGCGACCCCAAACGAGCCTGTAGCCCCTCCAGTTGAAGTAAACATACAAAACAGCAACATTCCTATCTTAGAAGAAGATAGAGCGGAGGAGGCTGTTGTAAATCCAGCAGAGAACATCCCTGTTGAGGAACAGCCAGTTGATGCTATGGTATCGCCAATAACTTTTATTATGCCAGCTGAGGGGATAATAACAGAGGAGTATAGCGGGGACGAGCTTGTTAAGAATGAAACTTTAGGGGACTGGCGAACACACAACGGCATTGACATTTCAGCAGAAGAAGGGACAAAAGTTGTGGCAGTGGCTGATGGTGTAATCATTGATGTTAAGAATGATCCTCTTTGGGGGAGAATGGTAGTTATTAAGCATGATAATGGAGTGAACTCAATTTATTGTGGCTTATCAGATGAAGTTAATGTATCAAAGAACAAAGAGATTAAGCAAGGCAACACTGTTGGAACGATAGGCTATATCCCTTGCGAGTCTAAGCTGCCATCGCATTTGCATTTTGAGGTCACTGTTAATGGTGAAAGGGTTGATCCACAGGATATTATGGACTAATGCCTAATGGTGAAAGGTAAATGACTAATAGGTTTCGCAGTAAACTTTTAGTGTTCCGTCAGGCTTAGTAAAAGTTTTGCTAAATTTTTTTCAAAAAATTTCAGCATCAAAG
>CAYJEV010000160.1:0-3302 GCA_964369265.1 uncultured Oscillospiraceae bacterium | reverse complement strand
CAAAAATGGTAGGGTGCGGCGCTCGACGCACCGTCAGACGAATTTGCCACAACACACGATTGAAAGGTCATTTTGGAGTTGGGGTTGCATAGGGTTTAGTGCATTCTATGTACAATATAATTAAGCTAAAGCTGCCATCGTGAATAGACTATGTGCTTTAGCAAAAAAGAATAGTGAGAGTAAAAAATAGAGAGATTAAAAAACAGAAAAAGTAAAGAGATATAGAAAGCGAGAATAGCAATGCTAGATAAATTTGAAAAGACATTAAATCCAATACCAGAGATTAAACATATAGCTTTAATAGCGCATGACAATAGAAAGGCGCATTTAGTGGAGTGGGTTAGGGCGAATAAGGAGGAGCTTTCAGGGCATTTTCTTTGCGGAACTGGCACGACCTCAAAGCTAATTTCAAAAGAAGTGGGATTGCCTGTGACGCCATTTAACAGCGGCCCTCTTGGTGGCGACCAGCAGATTGGTGGGCGAATTTCAGAGAATCTAATCGACTTTATGATATTCTTTTGGGACCCTTTAGCAGCCCAACCTCACGATACTGATGTTAAGGCTCTGCTTAGAATAGGTGTGCTTTATAATATACCTATTGCAATGAACATAGCAACGGCAGATTTTCTTCTCTCTTCTCCACTAATGAATAGCGAATATGAGAGATACCTCATAAACTATGAGGAGCAGTTAAAAAAGAATTTAGAGAATAATTAGTAGTTTTTACAACAATATTTTAGGGGAGGGTTTCCATGCCCTCCCTAAAACATAAACAGAGCAAGTTTTGCAAGGGACAGAGAGGGGAAAGTCGATTGAAGAAGGGGCTTAATGATAAGGAGATAGGGCAGGTGCTTGATATAATGGAGGAATCTTTTCCTCCTTTTGAGCGACGCAATAGAGAGGGGCAGTTAGCTCTTTTTGATGCCCAAGAATATAGGGCAGAGATAATTAAGGAAAATGACGAGGTTGTTGGCTTTGTTGTTTATTGGCAGCTTGATAGCTGTGTGTTTGTTGAGAATTTGGCTGTTGACGAAAAGAAGCGTGGCAGCGGAATTGGGGCATTGCTTGTAAAGCGTGTTATAGATGAGGGAAGAATGCCTATAATATTAGAGGTCGAGCCGATAGAGGACGATTTAACAGCAAGACGTGTTAAGTTTTATGAAAGACTTGGGTTTGAGCTTTGCGATATTCATGATTATGAACAGCCGCCGCTCCAAGAAGGAATGGGATATAATCCTTTAATGGTCATGGGGTATCCCAAAGCATTTTCAAAAGAAGAGTTTAGTGTAATTAAGGCAGAGCTGTATAAAAAAATATATAAAGTTGAGGAAGAAAAATAATGGCTATTTTTGTAACAGGGGCAACAGGATATATTGGAAGCCACACAGTTGTGGAGCTTATAAGGGCTGGCTATGATGTTGTTGGGATGGACAATTTTAGCAACTCAAAACCAGAAGTAGTTGAGGGAATAGCAGAGGCTAGCAATAATAAATCGGCTTTTACCTTTTATGAGGGGGATGTTTGCAATAAAGACGAATTATTGAAGGTGTTTTCAAAACATAAAATACAAACTGTAATTCATTTTGCTGGTTATAAGGCGGTTGGCGAATCTGTTGCAAAGCCTTTAATGTATTATAAAAACAACTTAATTTCAACGATTAGTCTTTGCGAGGCTATGGAGGAGAGCGGAGTTTTAGAGATTGTGTTTAGTTCCTCTGCAACTGTTTATGGACAGGCTGATAAAATGCCTATAACAGAGGACTTTCCTTTATCGACAAGCAGCCCTTATGGCACAACAAAGCTAACTATAGAGTATTTATTGAATGAATGGGCGAATGCTAACTCTAATGTTTCTGTTAGTTTGCTGAGGTATTTTAATCCTGTGGGCGCTGATGAAACAGGGCTGATTGGCGAAGACCCAAATGGCATTCCTAACAACTTAATGCCGTATATATGCAAGGTGGCAAGCGGTAAACTGCCTATGCTTACAGTTTTTGGAGATGATTATCCAACTAGGGATGGCAGCTGCATTAGGGATTATATTCATGTTAGCGACCTTGCGAAGGGGCATATTAAGGCTGTTGAGAAGATGAAAAAGGGCGTTAGTGTGTACAATTTAGGGACTGGTGTTGGGGTTTCTGTGTTGGAGCTTGTTAATGCTTTTATTAAGGTGAATAATATAGATGTAAATTACAAAGTTGGCGATAGGCGAGCTGGGGATGTCACTGAATGTTACGCTGACTGCACCAAGGCTAATAAAGAGCTAGGGTGGAGAGCTGAAAAAAGCATTGAGGATATATGCAGAGATAGTTTTAGGTGGGCAAGGAAAAACGAAGGCTAGAGAAAGAGAAAAGTAAACTGCTTATTATGAGTTGGTTCAAATTGTAGCGGGCACACAAGCGAGAGAATAGCAAACATTTAAAGGAGGGAGAAAATGACAAGACGAGATTATTTGAAGATAGGGATAGTAATATTGTTTTTTGTTGGGATATTTGGTTTTGGCTCATTTACACTTCCATATATAGAAATGTTGGCTGGAGGAGAATTGCCAGCGGAGGTCATAGGCAATATTCAAGATAGTGGAATTTTGGGTGTATTTTATTTCTTGGCGATACAAGTATATCAAATTATAATATTTATAGTACCAGGGGAAGTTGTTGAAGTTGCAGCTGGAATGATATACGGCACAATTTGGGGCGCTGTTATATGTTCTGTTGGTGTTATGATAGGGGTTGGAATAATATATGGTATAGTGCGATTTATTGGCTACGATACTATTGCTTCTGTTGTACCGATAGAAAAATTCAAAGACCTTTCTTTCATACAAAACAAAAAGCGATTAGAGCTTTTAATATTCATACTCTACCTAGTTCCAGGGACTCCTAAAGATGGGCTGACTTATATTGCGCCTTTTTTGGATTTGCCAATGAGAAGATTCTTGCTGATAAGCATGATAGCAAGACTTCCATCTATAATATCCTCAACCTATGCTGGCAGCTTAATCAGCGAGGGAGAGGCCGTTATGAGCATTGTAGTTTTTGTTATTATTGGAATAACAGCGATAATTGGCATACTAATAAATAAAAAGCTGCAAGAATATCTAATTAAAAGAAAAGAAAGCAAGAAATAAATTAGTATTTATATTTTTAGCTGGTAGAGATTTAAGATTATTCTGCTAGGAAAGATGCATAATTAACCATAAAATGGAATAAAAACATGGTTGTGACGCATTAATTTGCAATAATTTAAAAAATACTAAGAAAAAGCAGAAAAAAGGAAGGAAAAAGGGTTGACAAAGGGGA
>CAYJEV010000159.1:0-3304 GCA_964369265.1 uncultured Oscillospiraceae bacterium | reverse complement strand
TTGCTGTTAGAGTGTTTTCGCTTAGTGAATTTTTGATGAGTTGCAGGGCGAGTTTTGCTATTAATCCGAAAGGCACGCCTATAATTATACCATCAAATAACTGCTTGCCTTTTTGCTTGAGTGAGAGCTTGCTGTTAAGAATTAGCTGCGCAAGAGCTATTGCAAATGTTCCATAAGCAAAGCATAGGAGGATAGCAGAAAAGGGCGAAGCTAGGGGGCGATTATATGGGGGATCAAAATATGATATCCATAAGTAGAAATGAATGGAGTAGGCTGTTGTGGATAGGGCGGTTAGCAGTGTGAGGACAGGGAAAGACTTCTCTGTCCTCGCATTTTCTTGTATGCTGACTATCCTCATTATCGCCACGAAAAATAGTGCTATAGGAATGGCGAAACTCATCAAAAGTATAACTGGAAGCATAAACATAAGAGCTTATTCCTTAACTGAAATTGGAGCAACGGCGTTTAGTATAGCTAGTATGGAAACTCCAACATCTGCAAATACAGCCGCCCATATTGGCGCATAACCTAAAGCACCTAAAACTAGCACAACGGCTTTAATGGATAGGGCAAAGAAGATGTTAAAGCGGGCTTTAGCCATGATTCTTTTAGCTAGAGTTATTGAGCTTGCAATTGTGGAAAGCTTTTCATTCATAAGCACCATATCGGCAGCTTCAATTGCTGTATCTGTTCCAAGGCCCATTGCAATGCCGACATCGCTAATTGCTAAAACTGGGGCATCGTTTATTCCATCTCCAACAAACAGAGTTGAAACATGTGTCTTTTTAAGCTCTGTTAGCTTGCTAACCTTATCTTCAGGCAAGAGCTGACTAAATACAGTGTTTACACCAACTTCATTTGCAATCTCTAAAGCTACATTGTTGCTATCGCCTGTTAGCATAGCAACAGTCTTAACGCCGGATTTATATAGCTTTTCAATTGCTGTCTTGCTATCCTCACGCATAACATCAGTCAGCTCAATATAGCCGATGACTGCGTTGTTTAGGGCGATATAGATGTTGCTTTTTGGTATGTTATTTAAATCAACGCCATACTTCTCCATTAAAAGATAAGAGCCACAATGAATTTTACCATCTTGATGGCTAAGAGATACACCCATACCAGGAGTTTCGGTATAATCAACATTTTCAAGCTTATATGGCTTCTCTGCTAAAGATAAGATAGCTTTAGCTGCTGGGTGGTTAGAAAACTGCTCAGCCATTGCAGCATAATGTATAACTTCCTCTTCTGTGTATCCGGCTAGAGGTGTAACTTTCTTTACTGTTGGCTTGCCATAGGTTAATGTGCCAGTTTTATCAAATGCAACACAATCAGCCTTAGCAAGGGCTTCTATGTATTTTGTTCCTTTAATTAACATACCAGCCTTTGCGCCATGCCCAACGCCAGCAAAGAAAGTTAGCGGAACAGATATAACTAAGGCGCAAGGGCAGGAGGCAACTAAAAATACAAGAGAGCGCTCTGCCCACATCGCAAAAGCTCCAAAGCCTAATAGCGGAGGCAAAAAGGCAAGGCAGGCAGCCATTGCAACAACGATTGGTGTGTAGACTTTTGCGAACTTTGAAATCATCTTTTCAGTTTCGCCTTTTTTAGCGGCAGCCTCAGAAACCATCTTAATAATACGAGATGCTGTTGAATTTTGGAAGGTTTTTGTAGTTTTGCAGATTAAAAGCCCATCGGTATTGATGCTTCCTGATAATATCTTGCTGCCATTGCTAGCGTGTACCAGCATGGATTCGCCTGTTAGTGCAGAGCTATCTATATAGGCAGTTCCAGAAACAACAGTGCAGTCAAGAGGAACTCTCTCTCCTGGCTTGATTTGAATTGTTGTGCCAATAGATATTAAGGTTGCATCAACAGTTTTGAC
Source organism: uncultured Oscillospiraceae bacterium (assembly GCA_964369265.1). Lineage (GTDB taxonomy): Bacteria > Bacillota > Clostridia > Oscillospirales > Ruminococcaceae > DAMCAP01. Next base: position 1,419 of record CAYJEV010000159.1, on the reverse strand, counting down.
ATTGCCCTCATTATCAAAAACTGAAGCTGTATCAGGGCGAATTTGTGTTAGAGAGGAGATTTTCTTTTTGCTCTTCTCAACAGCCATAGCCTCAAAATGGCTTCCTAGCCTAAACAGTGAAACCACCATTAACCCCTCAAAAGCCTCTCCTAAAAAGATAGCGGCGATAGCGGCAATTACCATTAGTGCAGTTTCATCAAGTTTTAGCTTAATAATTGATTTAACGCCTTCTACAATAACAGGGAAGCCTATCAAAAACACAGCTGATGATATAGCATAAACAGCTAATGTTTCGCTTAGAAGAAAAGAAGTGAGGGCAAACACTATTCCTATTATTAAAAATGGTTTTGAAAGCTTGCTGTCGCTTCCATGACTATGATCATGACCATGATCCCCAGAACATCCTCAGCCACCAACATGGGCAAATTCGTCGTGATGGGAGTGGTGGTGATCATCGCAGTCGTGATTATGTTCACTGCAACTATGCTCATGCCCTACATGGCTATGTTCAGCGCAACATGAAGCTTCTTGCTCATTATTATGGTCATGACCATGACCTTCTGAGCAACCTCAAGTTGAATGTGCAATATTAGTGATGTCCGCCTCGTTAGAGTTTGTTTGTTTTGTTGCTATATTATTCATCGCAATCGTCCTTTCTAATATGACTTACACCTAAAAGCAGTATCTTTGCAATGTGGTGATCGTCAATGCTATAGTATATCTTTCTGCCATCTCTTCTTGACTTTACAACTCTAGCCGATTTTAGAAGCTTTAGCTGATGCGAAGTCGCAGATTGAGATAGGCTTATAGCCTCTTGAATTTCAGTTACTGTCATTTCGCCATCTAACAAAGCAGAAATGGTTTGTATTCTGGTAGGATCGGCAAATATTGAAAATATCTCCGAAAGCAAGGTTATTTCCATATCGTTTAAAACTAATTTCCTGTCCATTTATAACGCACCTCCTTATATATGAACATATTTAGATGTATGCATATATTATCATCATAGTTGCACTTTGTCAAGAGGAAAAACACAAATAATCTCCGTTTCACTGCGATTATTTAAGTGAAGAAGTAAAAGTGAAAAGTGAAAAGTGATGGTGTCGCTTTGCGATATTTTAAATGACTTGCAGTCGGCTTGAAGTTTTGATTTAGCATACAATTTTCAATCCATCACGAAGTGATACATTTTGTTTAAGTGAAAAGGTAAAAGTGAAAAGGTAAAAGTGAATAGTGAAGAGTGATGGAGTCGCTTTGCGACATTTTAAATGACTTGCAGTCGGCTTGAAGTTTTGATTTAGCATACAATTTTCAATCCATCACGAAGTGATACATTTTGTTTAAGTGAAAAGGTAAAAGTGAAAAGGTAAAAGTGAATAGTGAAGAGTGATGGAGTCGCTTTGCGACATTTTAAATGAC
>CAYJEV010000158.1:0-3311 GCA_964369265.1 uncultured Oscillospiraceae bacterium | reverse complement strand
CCTTACAATATCCGTTTGCAACAATTATCGAACATATAAATATTAGAGAAAGGAATTGATATAAACATGAAAATAATAATATCGCCAGCGAAAAAAATGGTGTATGACGAGGAGTCGCTTGATAATAAGAGCCTTCCATATTTTATTGATACAGCGAGAATGCTAGCAGATTATTTTAAAGAAGTTAGCTTTGAAGAGGCAAAGGCAGTTTGGAAATGTAATGATGATATTGCAAAGCTGAATTATGAGAGATTTAACAAAATGGATTTTAAACATAAACTAATGCCAGCCTTGTTTGCATATGAGGGCATACAATATAAGTACCTCTGCCCTTCTGCATTCACAACCACAGAGCTAGACTATATAGAAGAGCATTTGATAATTCTCTCTGGCTTGTACGGAGCGCTTAAAGCGTTTGATGGAGTGGTGTCCTATAGGCTCGAGATGCAGGCAGTGTTAAAGGATAAAGAAATAAAATCGCTTTATGATTTTTGGGGCGGTAAAATAGCAGACCATATCTTCACATCAACAGACACAATACTAAACCTCGCCTCAAAAGAGTACAGCAAAGTCGTGACTAAATATGCTAAGGATAACAAAATAGTCAACTGCATATTTGGAGAGCTTAAAGATGGGAAAGTTGTTGAAAAAGGCACACAAGTTAAAATGGCAAGAGGCGAAGCTGTTAGATTTATGGCAGAGCATAACTATAAAACACCAGAGGATCTAAAGGCATTTAATCGCTTAGGCTATAGCTTTTGCGAGGCTCGCTCATCGCAAAATGAGTTTGTGTTTATTAAAGGTTAATGCGACTGCTATAACCTAAAACAGCCGACAATTTAAAATCACATCAACATTCTAACAGCTACAACACTGCCAATAAAACCAGCAAAGTCTGCGATTAAAGCAGATGGTAGGGCGTGTCTGTAGCTTTTTATCTGCACAACTCCAAAGTATAAAGCTAGAGTGTATAGCGTTGTTTCAGTTGACCCCATCATAACGCTAGCGCAGTTGCCAATAAAGCTATCTGGAGATACATTTTCTAAAAGCTGAGTGAAAGATGCCATAGCAAGGCTTCCTGAAATTGGTCGAGATATAATAATAGGGGTAAGCTCGTTTGGTATGCCTATTAGATGTGTTGGGATAATATTGCAGATAAACTGCATTGCTCCGCTCTCCTCAAGTATGCCAACAGCCGTTAGCATAAGAACTAAGGTTGGTAGTATTGTTAGGCAAAGGCTAAGCCCCGACTTCCCTCCTTTTAAGAAGCAGTCGAGTATATCGACATCTTTAATAAATCCAACAACTAAAATTCCTGCCACCATTAAAGGCACTACAGCTGCAAAATTAATCTTTACCACCACTCTTTCTAAATATATAACATGCAGATAATCCACAAACTAATGAAAATGCACTAGCAGCCCAAACAGCAGTTACAACCCCAAATGGATCTTCAGAACCAAAAGACATTCTAATCATAGCAACAGTTGTTGGTATTAGCTGAAAAGAGGCTGTATTCAATACAACAAAGGCGACCATTGAGTTAGTTGCTATGCCATTAAATCGCTCTTCTTTTGCCATTTCCTCAATTGCTTTTATGCCAAAGGGAGTTGCGGCATTTCCAAGCCCTAGTAAATTAGCGACCATATTCATTGAAACATATTTCATCGCTTCGCCATTTTGCTTTAGCTTTGGGAATATAAGCCTTGTTAGAGGGGCGATAAGTTTCGAGAGCTTATCTGTTATCTTCGCCCTTGATGCCACCTCCATTAAACCGCTCCAAAAGCATATCCCCCCAGCAATTGTTGTTATTAAGCTGACTGCTTCTGCGCCTTGAGATAGTATGGCAGAGGCGACAATTTCTGTTGAGCCATTGAGAAAAGAGAATAGTATGCCAAAAATAATTAAAAATGCAATAATTTTACTAATCAAATAAAAAACTCCTTTCATTTTAAAAACTTTCAACAAATATAGACAATATTTTGTATATATTTAGCAAAAAAATGGGATTTATCTATCTATACAGCCAAAAAATGTTAAAGCCAATAGGTTTTGCTTTACAAATAGAGCAAAATATTGTATGATATAAGTGTAATAGAAGACTAATAATGTATAGCAAAATTTGCGTATACGAAGCCTTTGTATTATGTGAAAAACTGAATGAGAAAGGATTGATGATTATGAAATCTACAGGTATTGTTAGACGTGTTGACGAGCTAGGTAGGGTTGTTCTTCCAATCGAACTAAGAAGGACTTTAGGCATCAACGAGAAAGATTCCTTGGAGATCTATGTTGATGAAAATCAGATTGTTTTAAAGAAATATGAGCCAGCTTGTATTTTCTGCGGAGATGCAACCAATGTTATCACTTACAAAGGAAAGATTCTTTGTGGTAAGTGTGTTCAGGATTTGAAAGAATTTTAGAACTTAGAATTTTAGAACTTAGAATATTAGATGATGTATGTAGGACGATAGAGATTGATAATTGGCGTAAATGATAGATAGGCAAGCTAATATATTTTGTAGTAAGCAAGATATAATCTGCGAGCTTAAATAATTTAATGTAGGGTATTGAATATAAGCAATATAAATTTAATTGACACAGCAAGCTACATAAAATCTATATTCATTTATTATAATGATTATACCGATTATAGGGCTATGCTATTAGGTTATAGAAATTATCATGTTTTTTCATTATAATACGCCTTTCCTAAGCCGAGTTTTACTCGGCTTATTATATTGTGGTTATTTTTTATATTTTTTCAAAAAAAGTATTGACAAACGCTGAAGAGTGATATATAATATAAAAGCTGTTGAAGTTGTGCTGGTGTAGCTCAGTTGGTAGAGCAGCTGATTTGTAATCAGCAGGTCGGGGGTTCGAGTCCGTCCACCAGCTCCATTTATCAACAGCGTTTTTAATAGGGGAGATTTCCCGAGCGGCCAAAGGGGGCAGACTGTAAATCTGTTGTTTCGACTTCGATGGTTCGAATCCATCATCTCCCACCAAAAATACTGTACACACAAAGTGTGTACAGTATTTTTGGTTTGTAAGAATGTTTGGATTCGAAAAGTCGGCTATTGAATTTATGCCAGTGGCATAAAGAACCGACTTGGCTTTTCCGCAGAAAAGCGAATCCATCATCTTCCCTAGCGTACAAAGTGTGTACAGTATTTTTGGTTTATAGAAATGTTTGGATTCGAAAGCTGGCTCTTAGAAACAGTCCTGTGGACTGTTTCAACCAGCGTGGCTTTTCCGTTTTTTAATCTCGTTATTCTTTTTGTTTAAACATAAAATTTGTTCACGATGGC
>CAYJEV010000157.1:0-3330 GCA_964369265.1 uncultured Oscillospiraceae bacterium | reverse complement strand
GGGCGATTTTGATGTCCTTGCTCTCGTCACTATGTGACAACCGAGCAAATGGACAATTTATATTAGATTTCTTCTAAATCTAATATAAATAATCTTTACCTACACTTCTATTTTAATATAACTTTCATCAAAGTCAATTAGATAGTTACATAATAATGAATTTGTTTTGTAAACTTCCATTTGACCAACGATATTTGTCGCATTATCATAGCGGATAACTGACATTTCGCAAGGTGTGTAACTAGTGTAAAATAAATCACTAACCCAGTCATGCATATCCAAAAAGACATACACAACCTCGCTTTCCTCGCCATTATCATCAATCTTTGCATAAACTTCCCATATATCCTCTGCCTTTACTTCGCCTTCGCTTATTTCGCTTAACTTATCGTATGTATCAGCTATGTAAAACTCGTTAATCTCTATATACTCCTCAATATCAACTATAGTTTTTCGGCTAGAGGACTCTGTATATATATCAGCCACAATTGCAAGCATAAAATATAAAGCAACAAAACTAACAACAATCATTGAGAATAAAGATACTCTTTTTAAAATTATATTTTTCATTTTCCCTCACTATTATTTATTCCACCATTGAACTAATCTTGTTATTTCAGTTCTTTCCAGTATCGGAATGTTTTGGTTTGGATATTTTTCTATAACCCTATATTTTATAACAATTTTGCTATGCTTCAAATAAACGCCCTCAACTTTATCTCCAATATCCCCATGCTTTAAAAAAGTCTCACCTCGTTTTGAAAGAATAGAATTATACAAAAACAGTGTTTTATTTTTCCCATTGCTATCCACCACTATTCGTCTTCCTCGTGGATGTATTAAGTCTTGTTTGCTTTTATGGTTTATATTGTATGGTTTAGATGAGATTTTTGTTCCTTTAAAATGAACTCCTCTTTTAAATAAAATATCTAACAAATCAAATACACCGCTTAATACTGCTGAATATGTAAATCCTCCAAACAACAAAACTATTAAAATAGTTCCGAAAAAATTTTCTAAGCTTCTAGAGCAGTATTCAAATAATGAGATGATAAACGCTAAGCTAAACAGTTTATGTATAGGGACATTTATAGTTAGCATTATAAAGAAAGCAAGCCACAATACTCTCTCAACCCATTTATATGGATTTTTATAAGACATCGCTGACCAAACTTCCCACACATCAAAATCATGTTCCTTCAATTTTTCACCTCACCATTTCTAGTTAAATACAAATTTTATTTTTTATCCGCCAATTTTCCATCTACAGCCCAGTTTATAATATCAGAAACGAACTTAGGTGTCACAGGATTAGCTTTCTCAATTAGAGAGATATAACATTTTGAAATTTCCTTTAAGGAATAATCTTGAAAAGTTTTTCCATAGTTATTTATTATATTTAAATCATTTTCTTCTAAGGGATAAAGCAGATGTACGCTTTTATGTTGAGAGATTATTGTTAGAGTTAATTTTCCACAATAATCATTATCCTCTTTGACATACCACACATACTCTTTCCCATTACAAATTATTTTTCGTCTACCTTTCGTTGAAACAGCCAACCACACTCACCTCGCTCATGGCTTCAAATTTAAATTCTATTTGACAGTAATCCCCATTATTTTTGTCTATTCAATCACTTAACTACATTCGATTGCCATTGCCTCCAAAAACTCCCCAAAAATATCTTCAAGAGGAGTTTGGCTTCTTCTAACTTTTGGCGACTTTTCCCTTAGCATTTCTAAGAATGGGCCACTATTTGTTGTTCTATGGTTTATCTTCATAAGAAGGGTTCTTTTAGTGCGCCCTAAACTGCCACCAAATATACTCATAACTTTAGTATTAGTTTCATATAAAAGAATAGTTTTGTCAACAAATTCAATATTACTTAAATCCATCTCATCCCATCTAAACTCTTTTTGTTTGCCTTTAGAAATTTCCACTATTATGCGTTCTTCATCAAATAGCAATCTTCTTTTACCCATACTAATGCGATTTATTCCAATCATAGTAATCCAAACAAACAGCAAAACTCCAACAATTGTATAAATCTCTACTTGGTCATTAGCTACTATCACTATTAAACTGATAACACTAAAAGCGCCTAAAATCGCTGTGATTATAACAACAATAGCTTTATCTATAGGGCTCGTTTTACATTCTTTCATATTCAAGATTTACCTTTCAAATTTAATTATAATATGCTACTAGCCATCCAATTTGGATGGCTAGTTTAGTTAGTAATTAGCTAATCAATTGTAACAACAATAGTCTCCACCATATCAGAACCTGCAATGGCAACCGTTATTGTAACTTCGCCAGCTGAAAGGGCAGATATAGTAACCGTTTTATCATCATGTACAACATTCGCAATTCCATCAGCTGAATACTGAATATCCCATTCAATATCTAAATCAGTATCTTGCGGTACAGCTTCTAAAGTTACTGTATCGCCAACTGACAATTCTGTGTTAGCAAAGTCTTCATATGGGCTGTCGTCTTCTTCCTCTTGCTCATCAACAACAGGAGAACCTGTGTTTATTGTCGGAGGCACACCAGCGCTCTCGCTGCCAGTAACACCAGTTCGTGATGTTTCCATCTTTGAGAAATAGCTTTGTATTGCATCTGCAATACCATCAGCAACCTCATTTTGAACACTTGATTTTAATAGCTGTTGATAATCGTATTTGTTAGACACAAAGCCTGTTTCAAGCAGTACAGAGGCATATTGTGGGGCTCTAATAACATAGAAGTTACCATACTTGCCCCCTCTGTTGGTTGTTTGCATTGCAGAAGTAACATTTGATGACATTGTTGTAGCTAAAGAAGATGCAAATGGATAGAAGTAATATGCTTCTGTTCCATATGGTGAAGAAGTTGTGTGCGAGTTGCAGTGAATACTAACAAATAGATGAGGATTTAAATCCCTTGCTGCAACTGTTCTATCCTCAAGCTCCATTCTTCTCTCATCAGACGGCAACATATAAACTGTCGCACCTCTAGATTTTAGCTCATCAACAGTTTTTTCAGATAATATTAGGTTAATGTCTGCTTCGTGGTAGTTTGGGTCAAATCCTTTTGCACCAATATCACCAACACCATGTCCAGGGTCAATTACTATTACTGCACCGTCTATCGACTCTGGTGCGTTGTTAAATCTAAGCACTAAGTTACCTGCACTATCAAAATAGCTGTACATTCCCATAAACGCCCCCTGCTCAACTAGTGGTAGGGTTAAAGTTGAGCCTGACCAGTTAGCAGCAGAGAATAATGGATTTTTGCTTAGGTTTATAGATGGAGGAACGCTATCAGTAAAGTTGAAAGCAACTT
>CAYJEV010000156.1:0-3343 GCA_964369265.1 uncultured Oscillospiraceae bacterium | reverse complement strand
CGAAAAACTAAAATGGCGACTGATAGTCGCCGCTACAATTTGCAATGTCATTTGATGTTTTGTTTAGTATCAAATAAACATTTTGTCAAAACATGATGAAAAAATTTCAAAATAGAAAGGTGATTATGATGAGAAAGAAGATGTTAAGCTTAATATCGGCGACACTGCTGTGTTTGCTGCCGATATTAACGGCTTGTGATAGCGAGGGAGAGGAACTAACGGCTGACACAATGAGGCTGGTTAATTTTAGTGGCGAAGTTGTTGTTACAGATATTGACAACAGCGATATAACACCAACTGAAAGCATGTTGCTAAAAACAGGCTATACTGTGTCGACTGCTATTGGCGAGGCTTTCATATTGCTAGACGATGAAAAAGCTATAAAGCTTAGCGACAATACTAATTTGACTGTCAATAAAAATGGTCATGACCTTGTTGTTGAGCTTAATTCTGGAGAGCTTTTCTTTAATGTTACTGCACCACTAGAAAATCATGAAACCCTTAATATAAAAACTTCAAACATGGTAACAGGCATTAGAGGAACTTCTGGCTATGTTATTTCTGGGGAAAACCTAGAGGATGGAATACATTATGTAGGCTTGCTAGAAGGCAAGGTTGAGGTCACTTACCTAAACGAAGAAGATGGAAAAGAAACCAAAGCAGATATTGTTGCAGGCCAGCTTGCAGAGCATATTGAGGATAATATTGGCGATACTATAAGCTTTAGAATTGTTGAGGAAGTTGCTGAAAATGTTCCTGACTTTGTTCGTGATGAGGTTAGAGCCAATAAAGAGCTTCAAGATAAGATTGATGATGATGACGGCTATCTATCCGCTGACTTAATTGGAGATGATGACGATGATATTGACGATGATGACTTAGAAGATGACAACGACGACAACGATGACCTCGAAGATGACGACGACTTCGAAGATGACGACGATGATGACCTCAAAGATAATGACGACGATTTTGATGATGACGATGATGATATAGACGACAACGACGACGATATAAATGACGATTTTAACGACAATGACGACAAACAAGAAGCTATTGAAGAGCAACAAGAAGAAGCTGAGGAAAGGCTCGAAGAGGAGCAGGAACGCTTAGAGGAAGAGCGAGAAGCCGAAGAAGAACGTCAAGAAGAAAGAGAAGAGAGAGAAGAACAAGAAGACGAGGACGAAGAAGACGAGGAATAATAGTTTTGGGTCGATGCAGGCATCGACCCATATGTTTATTTTATCAGCTTAGTTAGATGGGGGATTTATGAAAAAAGAGTGGTTTACAAGGCTTGGTTTGTCTATTATAGGGGCGGGCTTTATGGCAATAATTAGCAGCGCTAATGCATTTTTGCCTGCTGCAAATATTGTTTCTGATCTGATTTATCAGCGACCTCAGCCAATCTCTTCCGAGATAGTGCTGGTTGGAATGGACGAAGAGGCTGTTAATCGATATGGCGCTATGCCTTGGGATAGGGCTGTCTTTGCAGAGGCGATTAAGTATTTAAACAGCGATCCAGAAAAATCCCCAGCTGTCATAGGAATAGATACCTTGTTTGTTGGCGAGAGCGCAAATCCTGAAAGCGATAAGCTTTTGGTTGAGGCGGCTAAAAGGCATGGCAATGTTGTGACTGCCTCAACAGCAACCTTCGGCACAGAACTTATTAGCCTCGAAAATGGCCAGTTCTATATTGATACATATGCGGTTAAAGCCTATGAGCAATCATATGAAGAGCTATATAATGCAACAAAAGAAGGGCATATCAACGCTATGATAGATGATGATGGCATATTAAGGCATGCTATTTGGCAGATTGTCGATAAAGAAGGCAATGTACACCCTTCTTTTCATCAAACTATATACAAAGAATATATGGCTTACTTAGGAGAAGAAGCAAGCACTATTCCACCAACCGACCCTAGATATAGATGGTATGTGCCTTTTGAGGGATTGCCTGGAAGCTTTGATAATAAAATCTCCATCATAGACTTGGTAGACGGCAATGCTGACCTTGATATTTTTTCAGGAAAGATAGTGCTTATAGGCCCATACACGCAGGGCATGTTTGATGAATATACAACAGCTATTGACCATGCTGAAAAAATGTTCGGAGTTGAGTATCAGGCTAATGCTATTTCAGCATTAATTAGAGGAGAGGTTAAGACTGAAATACTAGAGCTTCCTCAAACTATACTAATATTCTTCATAACCCTTATTTTGCTAATGTGGTTTTATGATAGGGAGATAAAAAAAGCGACTTTAGTGTGGCTTTTAATCACTATCGCATGGATTGGTGTCTGCTTGTTATTATGGGAGCTTGGGTTTGTGATTCAAGTTATATTCGTGCCAATTGCGACAACGATTAGCTTTATAGTATCAATTGTCATTAACTACGCAAAAGAAGCTGTTGAGCGAAACAGGGTTACAAATACTTTTAGGCGTTATGTTGCGCCTGAGATTGTAAGCGAGCTATTAAGCGATAAATCAGCTATGGAGCTTGGCGGAAAAACTGCCAATATCGCTGTTCTTTTTGCAGACATTAGAGGATTTACAGCAATGGCAGAGAGCTTAAATGCAAGCGAAGTTGTTGAGATTGTCAACAAGTATTTAAGCCTTACTAGCAAGGCTGTGTTTGATAATCATGGCACGTTAGACAAATATATAGGCGATTGCACTATGGCATTTTGGGGCGCGCCTATAAAAGACGACAAGGCTGTTATAAATGCGTTTAATGCTGCTGTTAGCATGATAAAGGGCGCAGAGCTTTTGAATATTGAGATAGAGGAGAAGTATGGTGTTTCGCTTAATTTAGGGGTTGGAATAAATTTTGGCGCAGCTGTTATTGGCAATGTTGGTTCTGAGGCGAGAATGGACTACACTGCTATTGGCGACACTGTCAACACAGCTGCTAGGCTTGAGGGGAGTGCGCCAGCTGGCAAGATTTATGTTAGCAGGGTTGTTGCTGACGAACTTTTGGATATAGCGAGCTTTAGGTCTTTGGGTGATAGCGTGAAGCTTAAAGGCAAGGCTGACGGCTTTGAAGTGCTTGAGTATCTTGATATGGCTAATGACTAAGGGGTTTCGCAGTAAACTTTCAGTGTTCCGTCAGGTAGAGTAAAAGTTTTGCTAAATTTTTTTCAAAAAATTTCAGCATCAAAGGGCTGCCCCTTTGGCGCTTTCCGCAGAAAGCGAAACACTTAAAAAAGAAACTAAACAGCTTTCACTTATAAAACAAGACAGGCACAAAAACTAACCATTAACAACAAAAGCTGGAATGAGGACAGAGTGAAAGCTTAACTAGCCCATAAACAGAGGAACGCACTATCCGAACCCACCCATC
>CAYJEV010000155.1:0-3372 GCA_964369265.1 uncultured Oscillospiraceae bacterium | reverse complement strand
AAATTTTTTGAAAAAAATTTAGCAAAACTTTTACTCTACCTGACGGAACACTAAAGTTTAGTGTAAACCCCTTAGCCATTCATCCTTAGTCATTAATCTATTCACCGATACCATTTATGTGAAAATTAGTGCCAGTTGTAAATTTGCTATAGACAAATGTTCATATAGTTGTATAATGAAATTATATCGGTCACCCTAGTATATTAAATTGTTAATTTGAAAGGAATGCACTATGAGAGAAAGAGAACTTGTTAGTATAGGAAGCATTGATGTTAGTAAGCTCGAAAAAATGTTGCAGACTGCGAATGTAAGCGATAGAAACTGCAAAATCATTATGGATGCCGCAAATTCAGAGAGCTTTGAAAAAGCACTGGTAAAGCTTGATAGCCTAAAACAAGAAGGAAAGAACATTTGGAGCTATTACTTTATGAACGAAAAAAATAGCTTCTTAAAAGAAGGTACATTTCAGTTCTTATATAAAATAATGAAATGCCTTATTGGCGAGCAAGAAGCCATACAAAGAGTTACAGGGTATGGAAGCTTAACAAGTAAAATGCTTGAGCAACTAGATGTAGAGGACGCAGTTAAGGTTTCTTTGAAGCAGCTTAACTGGGCTATAGTAAATGGCTTTCCCAAAGAAACTGAATATGCGATGGAATACTTCCTATCCCTCGATAAAAAAACAGCTGTATCTGTGATTAAAGATGTGTTTGGTGATGGCAGCTATTCATACCACACTATAATTTCACTAATTTGTATATACATAAATCGCCAAGATGTAGCGAGCGAGTTTAATTTTGTTGATAAGCTTCATGAATACCTCAGAATGTATGCCGATATGAGCGGAGTTGGCGCAAGAAAAATGATCTTAGAGTTTGATTATAAAACTCAAGAAGCAAGCGATGAACAGATTGAAAAGCTTAATAAGATGATTAACTCTAAAAATGATCGCATTTATCATGCTATGGGCCTTGTGGCACTAACTTGCTTTAATAAGAGCGAGCTTCTTGAAAAATTCTCTGCAATCTATCTTGCAAATATGCAAAAAGTAACAGGGTATTTATGTGAAAATGCAAATGAGGAAACTTTTAAGCTTTTAAATGTTGACATGGATGAATTTATTAAATTTATTTGGAGCTTTAAAAATAAAGAGAACTTCCTAATTCAGTCGAACAACAAATTTGTAAGCAAATTCACTGAGGATAGCTCCCTTGACAAAAACTGCATATTAACATATATTAGCAAACTAAGCTACACAAAGAAGTTCCTTGATTTTATAACAGGGAAATGCGATTTAAGCGAAATTGACATTCCTTTAGATACATCACAAAAATATGAAATATCGCACTTAGAGAGGGTGTTTCTAGTTTATAAAGCGCTTTTTGGAGATAGCGAAGAATGCACAAGAATTAAGTTTGTAATTGATCTACACAATACTTATTATAATATTGACTTAGAGGTTGTTGAAAAGCTAAAAGAGTATAACGTTAACGACTTTACTTTGTCACGTCTTATGAGTATATTTGCAAATGGCGATATTATAAATGAGTTCAACAAGGCTGCTCTAGCAGGAAAGCCACATAAAAAAATCGAAACTATGATCTCTCTTTTCAAAGGGAAAGAAGATTTAATAAATTCGCTTTTAAAGGACTACAAGACTAGAAGCCTTGAACAGAGGTTTTTGCTTGTGTTGATAATTGGCGACAACCTCGACACACATAAATCAGCTTTTGATAAGATTACTGAAAGCTCAAAGGCTATTCAATCAGCAATTGCACAAGTTTATAAGAACAATCCTTATTTAGCAGAAGCAGAGTTATTAAAGCTTAAAGACAAAAAGCCTGCTGCTAGAAAAGCTGCGTTTAACACATTAAAATCAGCGTATGGAAGCAAATATAATGAGCAGATAAACGAGGCTATGGAGATTGAAACAAACGATAAGCTAAAACTTGAAATGCAAGACCATCTAAATACTATTGATAACATTGATGATGAGAATAACATTAACATCACTAAAGTTGTTGAAACGCTTGTGAAAAATCGCAAGAAAGTTGAGTTTGCATTTAAAGATATGCCTGTTGTGCATGATGTTAATGGAAATGAAGCGAGCGAAGATTATCTTGTGGCGTGTATGGTGGCGTATGCCAACGAGCCTGTTGCTGGTGTTTCATATTTAGGGGCACTGCTTTCAAAGCAACTAAATCAAAATGAATTTGCTAAGTTTGCAGAGCAAGCTTTCTACAACTTTATGGACGATGGAGCAGAGGCAAAAAAGAAATGGGCTATATATTTTAGTTCCATACATGGCGGTTTTGCTATGGTTGATATACTAAAATCGCAGATTGGTAAGTGGGCTGAAAACTCTCGTGGCGCAATTGCTGGGGAGGCGACAAAGGCTCTTGCATTAAATCCAGCGCCAATTGCCCTGCTTACTGTTGATGGAATGAGCAGAAAATATAAATTTAAACAAGTTAAGAATGCTGCTGGGGATGCTATGGGGTTTGCAGCAGAGCAACTTAAAATAACTAAAGAAGAGCTTTCTGATAGAATTGTTCCTAACTTAGGTTTTGATGAAAGCATGAAGATTGTTTTTAACTATGGCGAGAGAAGCTTTGATGTTTATTTGAACACAGCCTTAGAGCTTGAAGTTATAGATAACAGCAAAGGAAAGAAGATAAAGAGCTTGCCAGCTGTTGGAAAGACAGACGATCAAGAGATTGCAACAGAATCCTTAAAGCAGTTTAAGGAGCTTAAAAAGCAGCTTAAAGCAACTGTTTCCACTCAAAGGGATAGGCTGGATATGGCTTTGTCTGATGGCAGAAAATGGACTAAAGAAGCGTATGAGAATTTATTTGTTAAAAACCCAATTATGCACAACTTTGCTATCGGTTTAGTTTGGGGCATTTATGAGGATAACAAGATAGTAGAAACGTTTAGATATATGGAAGACGGAAGCTTTAACAGCTCTGAGGAAGATGAAGTTGAGTTAACTGATGATATGATAATTGGTATAGTGCATCCTCTTGAGATGGAGGAGGAATTACTTTCCACATGGAGAGAGCAGTTATCTGACTATGAGGTAATTCAGCCGTTAGTTCAGCTAGAAAGGGAGATTTATGCTCCGAGCGAAGATGAGCTAAAGGGCAAGGAAGCTATTTCGCTTGCTGGGAAAGTGCTTAGTCCTGCAACGCTATCTAATAAAATGCTTGCTCAAGGCTGGAACAGGGGCGATATTATGGATGCTGGGTTCTTTGAGTGCTTTGTTAAGTTTAATGAGAGCTTACAAGTTGGCGCTCAGCTTCAATTCACTGGCTGTTCTGTTGGCTATTATGAGGAAGGCAACTGCACTGTTAAGCAAATTAGATTCTTTAA
>CAYJEV010000154.1:0-3399 GCA_964369265.1 uncultured Oscillospiraceae bacterium | reverse complement strand
CCTTTGATGCTGAAATTTTTTGAAAAAATTTAGCAAAACTTTTACTCTACCTGACAGAACACTAAAAGTTTATTGCAAATTTATTTCATTGTTAATGCAATTCTCTTTTTCTTTATGTCAACAGACATAACCTTAACCGATACAATATCTCCAACAGAAAGAACATCTGAAGGGTGGTTAATTCGCTTTTGGGAAATTTGAGAAATATGCACAAGCCCATCTTGATGCACGCCAATATCAACAAACACACCAAAATCTACAACATTTCTAACAGTACCCTTAAGCTCCATTCCCTCAGTTAAATCCTTCATCTCAAGCACATCTGTTCTAAGTAGTGGTGCTGGCAATTCATCACGAGGGTCACGTCCAGGTTTTTGAAGCTCAGCAATAACGTCCCTCAATGTCGGAACGCCAACACTAAGCTCTTCTGCAAGCTTATTTATGCCATACTGCTCTGCTAGGCTTCCTAAGCTAGATAGCTTGCCTTCGTCTTTTATCTCAAACTTTTTCATAAGTAGCTTCGCTGAATCGTAGCTCTCTGGATGAACAGCTGTGTTGTCTAGTAGGTTTTTGCCGTTAGGTATTCTCAAAAATCCAGCCGCCTGCTCATACGCCTTTGGCCCTAAACGAGGAACTTTTTTAAGCTCTGCTCTTGAGGCGAAAGCTCCATTCTCTTCTCTATATATCACAATGTTTTTGGCTGTGGTTGCGTTAAGCCCTGAAATATAGCCTAAAAGAGATGGTGAGGCTGTGTTTAAATCAACACCAACGCTGTTTACACAATACTCAACAACTCCCTCTAATGTGTTATCGAGCTTTTGCGCTGGCATGTCATGTTGATACTGCCCAACACCAATTGATTTAGGGTCTATCTTAACCAGCTCTGCAAGAGGGTCTTGCAAGCGTCTTATGATAGAAATAGCGCTCCTAATGGACACATCAAGCTCTGGGAACTCAGCAGCCGCAAGCTTTGAAGCAGAATACACAGAAGCTCCAGACTCATTAACTATAACATAAGGGATTTTTAAGGAGTTTTCTTTTAGCATCTCAACAATAAACATCTCTGTTTCTCTTGACGCAGTTCCGTTTCCGATAGCGATAACAGTTGCACTATGTTTTTTAATGAGCGATAGCATTATTTTAGCTGCTTCTGCTGTTTTGTTATGTGGCATTGTTGGATAAATAACGCTATGTTCTAATAGCTTTCCTGTGCTATCGACAACAGCTATTTTACATCCTGTTCTAAACGCTGGGTCAACCCCAATTCCAACCTCGCCCTTAACAGGAGGTTGAAGCAGAAGCGGCTTTAAGTTTAGTGCGAAAGTGTCAATTGCTTTTTCAGAGGCAATTTCAGTCAGCTTTGCCCTAAGCTCTCTTTCCATAGATGGGAAGAGAAGCCTGCTATAGCTGTCCTCTAAAGCTGATTGTAAGTATTGTTTTGTGGTGCTGTCTTTTGTTATAAGCTTGCTTCCAACTGCTGAAACAACCTTTTCAGCTTCATGCTCAATAGTAACTTTTAAGAAATCTTCCTTTTCGCCTCTGTTTATAGCTAGTATTCTATGGGAAGGGACGAATTTAACTGCTTGTGAGAAGTCGTAGTAATCTTTATATACAGATTCTTTCTCCTCATCTCCCTTAGAGCTAATCAAAGCCTCTCTCCACAAAATATCTCTAATAATCTCTCTATATTCAGCGCTATCTGAAATCATCTCTGCGATTATATCTAGTGCACCTGAAATAGCTTCGCTTTCGTCAGCCACTTCGTCATTTATATATCCCTTAGCAAGCTCTTCTATGCTATCTTTAGTTGTTTGCGCAAAGATAATCTCAGCAAGGGGAGTTAAGCCTTTTTCTGCTGCGATAGTTGCTCTTGTTCTTCTTTTTGGACGATATGGAAGATATAAGTCCTCAAGCTTTGAAAGCACAGTTGCTTCATTTATTTTTTTAGCAAGCTCTTCTGTTAGCTTTCCTTGCTCTTCAATTGAGCTTAAAATTTGCGCTTTTCTCTCCTCTAAGTTTCTGAGATAGATTAGTCTGTCATATATTTCTCTTAATTTTTGGTCATCGCAAGAGTTTGTCTTTTCTTTTCTATATCTTGCAATAAACGGGATGGTTGCCCCTGAATCTATCAGCTCAACTATATTCTCTATAAACTCTACTTTAATTTCAAATTCTTGCGAAAGGCTTTTAATTATATCCATCGTTTTCTCCACCTAATTATATTGTACTTGGAATTAGTCTAAAATAACCCTCGTTTGACTGGTAAGTCACAAACTAATGAAGGCTGTTTTAATTCCTATTAAGATATTGTATCATAAAATATTCCAAAAGTGAATAGCAAAACAATGGAGCTTTTATCATATAAAGCAGTATATGCCTCTTTAGTGTGAGCATAAATGAATAATCAATTAGCTAAAATTTGTTTATTTTACTTGAAAACCTAAGATAATTATAGTACAATAAAGTAATATAATATCGGAAAATGGGATAGAAATAGAGGTGCTAGTTTAATGGCTAAAGTAATAGCAGTCACCAACCAAAAAGGTGGCGTTGGTAAAACAACAACAGCAGTTAATCTTTCGGCAGCTGTTGCTGCACTTAATAAGAGAGTTCTCTTTGTCGACCTTGACCCTCAAGGCAACGGCAGTAGTGGGCTTGGGATAGAAAAAAAGAGCTTAAAAAACACAATTTATGAGCTTTTAATTGGAGAGGCGAGTTTTGAGGAGGTTGTTGTCAAAAATGTTGCAGAAAATCTTGATATACTCCCTTCAAATATAGCCCTTGCAGCGGCAGAAATAGAGCTTGCTGACTATGAGGATAAAGCAGATAGGCTAAAAGCAATACTGCTTGGAGCTGCTGAGAATTATGACTATATATTTATAGACTGCCCTCCATCGCTTGGGCTTTTGACTATAAACGCTTTAACGGCTGCTAACTCATATATGATACCAAATCAGTGCGAGTTTTATTCGTTAGAGGGGCTTAGCCTTTTGATGTCGACAGTTAAGCAGATTAAAAGGCATTATAATCCTCATTTAGAGCTTGAGGGAGTGCTTTTAACAATGTTTGATGGCAGGCTTAATTTAACCTTGCAAGTTGTTGAAGAGGTTAAGAAATACTTCCCAAACAAGGTTTATGCTTCTATCATTCCAAGAAATGTTAGGCTTTCAGAAGCGCCAAGCTATGGGATGTCAGTTATTGAGTTTGATGGCTCTTCAAGAGGGGCTAAGGCATATAAAAATTTAGCATTAGAATTTTTAAGGAATAATGGTGAGGAGGTGTAATTTTGGCAAAGCCAAAAAGAAGTGGACTAGGAAAAGGCTTAGAGGTGCTTTTTTCAGATAATTCATCTGAAGAAAAAGAAATTACCACATTGCCAATAGAGCAAATAGAACCTAA
>CAYJEV010000153.1:0-3429 GCA_964369265.1 uncultured Oscillospiraceae bacterium | reverse complement strand
TATGAAATTTTTGGATATGCTTTTAGGCATGAAAGAATTCTCTGAGCTTTCAACAAGCATAAATAGCAGCTCGCCTGTCCTAGCAACAGGCCTATCTCCAATTCATAAAGCCCATGTGATTTCTGGGCTATCAAAGGAGAAAAAACTGCTTGTAATCGCTCCAGACGAAGCTTCTGCAACAAAGCTTCAAGAAGATATAAATTCATTTTATGATGAGAAAAGAGCAGTGCTATTTCCGATGAAAGAAATGGTGCTGCATGGAACTTTAGCTGCTTCAAGGGAATATGAGCATGAAAGGCTAAGAATACTGAGCAATCTAAGCAGTAGCGATGATATAATTGTAACCTCTGTTTCTGCTGCCCTTTCCCTAACAATATCCCCTAAAAAGCTAAAAGAAGCAAGCTTTTTATTAAAAGGAAGCTTTGACAAAGGGGTTGAAGGTCTAGTTGATATCTTGACTAAGGCAGGGTATAGGAGAGTCGAGCAGGTTGAGGGAATGTGCAGTTATGCTGTTCGAGGAGGAATAGTCGATTTCTTCTCTCCATACCTTAAAGAGCCTTGTAGGGTTGAGTTTTGGGGAGATGAAATAGACAGTATGAGCCTGTTTTCTCTCGAAACGCAAAGAAGAACCGATATAGTCGATGAGCTTCTTTTAATACCTGCCAGAGAGGCTATTGCAACTAATGAGCAGATAATAGGAATATTAACTAATTTATTAAAAGGCAATAAAAAAGGCACAATTTCTTATGAAAACTTAGAGAAGGAAATAGCTTTATGCGAAGAAGGGCTTGAGTATCCTGCGCTTGATAAGCTGCTTCCTTTGCTTTATGGTGATGAATATACTTTATTTAATCACTTAGATTGTAAGGTTGTAGTGAGCGATATAACAGCTTGTTTATCATCTCTTAAAGCCCATATAGCTATGCAAAAAGAGGACATATCTCTTCTTGCAGAAGAAGGGCTAATTTGGAAGGGGCTTGAAGGATACACAGTAGATACTGAAGGATTTTTAGAGATAATTCATAACCGCAAAACTGCTGTACTCGAAAACTTTGCAAGAAGCTTTCAAGGCTTATCTCCTAAAAAAATGATAAACTTTGTAGCTCATTCAATGTCTGCTTGGGGCGGAGAATATAAGGTTTTGGTTGAGGAATTAGATGAGTATATAAAAGCTGGGTATCGTATAACTGTGTTAACTGCGACTGAAAAGGGAGGTCACACTTTGGTGTATGACCTAGTATCAGATGGCTATCCAGCAACATTTAAGCACCAGCCTTCAACTGCGCCAGGAACAATCTGCGTTACAGACATGAGCCTTTCTGCTGGAATGGAGTACCCTCAAATTAAATCTGTTGTTATAGCTCATGCAAGGCATAACACAGCCCCACCAATAAAAAAGAAAAAGACTCATACACAAGATGTAATTCGCTCTTTAAGTGATCTTGTTGTTGGTAACTATGTTGTACATGCTAACTATGGTATTGGTATTTTTGAGGGGATAGTAAAGAAAGAAAGTCAAGGCGTTGTTAAGGACTTCATAAAAATACAATATCACGGCTCTGACGTTCTTTTTGTGCCAGTTACTCAGCTTGATATGGTGTCAAAGTATATTGGTAGCAAAGATGATACAACAGTCAAGCTTGCACGTTTTGGAAGCTCTGAATGGCAGAAAACCAAACAAAGGGTTAGAAAGGCAGTCGCTGATATTGCAGCTGAGCTAATTGTGCTTTATAAAAAGCGAATGGCAGCTGAAGGCTTCGCTTTTAGTGAGGATAATGATTGGCAGAGAGATTTTGAGCTAAGGTTTCCGTATAACGAAACTGAGGATCAGCTAAGGTGTATAGACGAAATTAAAAAGGATATGCAGACTGCTCGCCCAATGGATAGGCTTCTTTGTGGAGATGTTGGATTTGGCAAGACAGAAGTTGCAATTAGGGCGGCATTTAAGGCTGTTATGGATGGAAAGCAATGCGCTGTTTTAGTGCCAACGACCATCCTTGCTTGGCAGCATTTCCAAAACTTCCAAAAAAGAATGGAAGGTTTCCCTATAAAAATAGAGTTGCTTTCTCGATTTAGAACCCCTAAGCAAGCAGCTCAGATTGTGTCTGACATAAACTATGGAATAGTTGATATAGTTGTTGGTACTCATCGCTTGCTATCAAAAGATGTTCAGTTTAAGGACTTAGGGCTTTGTGTAATAGATGAAGAGCAACGATTTGGTGTTGCGCATAAAGAGAGATTTAAGGAGATTAAAAACTCTGTTGATGTGCTGACTTTATCTGCAACCCCAATTCCAAGAACGCTTAATATGGCGCTTAACAGCATTAGAGATATGTCTGTTATTGAAGAGCCACCAATTGACCGCCACCCTGTAACGACTTATGTTATAGAGCATGATAGGGCGATAATTGGAGAGGCAATAACAAAGGAGCTAAGGCGAGGCGGACAGGTGTTTTATCTTCATAATAGGGTTGAAACTATAGATATTTGTGCTGCAAAACTTAGCGAGCAGTTCCCTGAGGCGAAGATTGTAACAGCTCATGGAAAAATGACAGAAGATGTTCTATCTAAAATATGGACTAAGCTAATTGAGGGCGAGATTGACATTTTAGTATGTACTACTATTATTGAAACAGGTGTTGACGTTCCTAACTGCAACACACTAATAATAGAAGAGGCAGACAGAATGGGTCTTAGCCAGCTATACCAGCTTAGAGGGCGAGTTGGGCGATCAAATAGGCGAGCTTTTGCGTATTTGACATTCCGTCCTCAAAAGGTGCTTAGTGAAATAGCTTCAAAAAGATTGTCTGCAATTAAGGAGATGACATCTTTCGGCTCTGGATTTAGAATAGCTCTTAGGGACATGGAGCTTAGGGGAGCTGGCAATATTTTAGGTGGTCAGCAACACGGGCATATGGAGGCAGTTGGATATGAAATGTATCTAAAAATGCTTTCAGAGGCTGTTGCAGAGCAGCAAGGCTCGCCTATTGCAAAGGTTACTGAATGTACGATTGATCTTCCAATTAACGCATACATTCCAGAGGAATATATAACAAATCTATCTCAAAGGCTTGATATATACAAAAAAATCGCCACTATTTTCAAACCTGAACAGGGCGATGATTTGCTTGATGAGCTTATTGATAGGTATGGTGATCCTCCAAAGTGTGTGGTTAACTTAATTGAAGTATCGCTTACTAGAAACACAGCTTCGACTTTAGGTATAACTGAAATTCGTGAGAGAGGCGAGAAATTAATGCTATTCACAGATGAGATTAACCCAAAGGTTGTTGCTGGGCTTGTGAGCGGATTAAAGGGCAGAGTTATGGTGGCTGCCGATAAAAAGCCACACTTTGTTATTAAGCGAGAGGGCACACAGTTAGCGACGTTGAGGGAAGTTTTGGCTGTTATGCAAAGCATTGAAAAGTA
>CAYJEV010000152.1:0-3502 GCA_964369265.1 uncultured Oscillospiraceae bacterium | reverse complement strand
CTAGAGTCAAAAATAGCTCTTCTGGAGAAATTATAGATTAGCCACCCACACATAAAACGTGTTCGGGTTATGTATGGGTGGCTATGCAAAAGGCGAATGGATTTATTTATCCTATCGCCTTTTTTAAGTCATAAAATATATTGAAAATGGTATTAAAATGGAAATAATCCTTATTTAAAATGCCGAATTTAAATAAAAAAACTTTAAATAACAAAAAAAACTTAATTAGTTGCCAAACATTAGTTGACAAATTGCTTAAAATGCCCTAAAATGAATTGGTGCTAAGAGAAATTGCAAGGCTTAAATTGCAGTTTCTAAAAAATTAAAAATATTATGAGGAGTGTTTAGTTATGGGATTTAACTTAATTCACTTAACCCCAATCGGTGCAATAGCCGCTCTACTTTATGCATTTATGCTATCAAAGAGAGTTATGGCTCAAGACGAGGGCACTGATACAATGAAGAAGATAGCTGCATCTATTAGAGAAGGTGCTAATGCTTATCTAACAAGACAATACATCGGAGTTGCTAAGTTCTTTGCTGTTATGACAGTTATTCTTGCTGCTTTAGCCTTCGCTGGACTTGTTAATGTGTTCACACCAGTTGCTTTCGTTACAGGCGGATTTTTCTCTGCTCTAAGCGGATTCTTTGGTATGAAAATCGCAACTTATGCAAATGCTAGAACAGCAAACGCAGCTTCTAAGAGCCTAAATAGCGGTCTTCAAGTTGCTTTCTCTGCTGGTTCTGTTATGGGCTTTACAGTTGTAGGACTAGGACTACTTGATATGTCTATCTGGTACTACTTCCTAGAGTTCTTCTATGCAGCAATGCCTGAGGCTGAAAGAGCTGTTGCAATTACTTCTGCAATGCTAACTTTTGGTATGGGTGCTTCTGCAATGGCACTATTCGCAAGAGTTGGTGGAGGTATCTTCACTAAGGCTGCTGACGTTGGTGCTGACCTTGTTGGTAAAGTTGAGGCTGGTATCCCAGAAGATGATCCAAGAAACCCTGCTGTTATCGCAGACAACGTTGGTGATAATGTTGGTGACGTTGCTGGTATGGGTGCTGACCTTTATGAGTCCTACGCTGGCGCTAGAATCTCTGCTTGTGCTCTTGC
Source organism: uncultured Oscillospiraceae bacterium (assembly GCA_964369265.1). Classification (GTDB taxonomy): domain Bacteria; phylum Bacillota; class Clostridia; order Oscillospirales; family Ruminococcaceae; genus DAMCAP01. The sequence continues at coordinate 2,385 of CAYJEV010000152.1, read as the reverse complement.
AGTTGCAGCTGGTTATGGCTTTGGTGGTATGGCTATTCCAATGGCGATTTCTGCTATTGGTATCTTCGCTTCCATCTTTGGTTCTTTCTTTGTTAAGACAAAGGAAGGCGCTTCCCAACTTGAACTACTTGGCACACTAAGAAAAGGTACATATATTTCTTCCGTTGTGGTTGCAATCGCTTCCTACTTCGTAGTTGATATGGCTCTTGCTGGCACTGATGGCGAGCCTATGACAATGGGTATCTTCGCTTCTGTTATCGCTGGTCTACTAGCTGGTAACTTAATCGGTTACTTCACTGAGTACTACACTGCTGATGCTTACGAGCCAACTAAGAAGCTTGCTGCATCTTCTGCAACTGGTGCTGCGACAATCATCATCTCTGGTCTATCCCTTGGTATGATGTCCACTGCTATCCCTGTTGTTATCGTTTGTATCACAGTTATGGCTTCTTACATCCTTGCTGGCGGTACAACTCTAGGCTTCTCTGCTGGTCTATTCGGAGTTGCTCTATCCGCTGTTGGTATGCTTTCCACACTAGGTATTACTCTTGCAACAGATGCTTATGGCCCAGTTGCTGATAATGCTGGTGGTATTGCTGAAATGGCTCATCTAGATCCATCTGTTCGTGAGAAAACTGACGCACTAGACTCTCTAGGTAACACAACTGCTGCTACTGGTAAGGGATTTGCTATTGGTTCTGCTGCTCTAACAGCTCTTGCACTAATGGCTTCTTACATCGAGCAAGTTGAAATTATTGACCCAACTTATGTATTTGATCTATCTATCGTTAACCCAACTGTACTAACAGGTGTATTCATTGGTGCTGTTCTACCATTCGTGTTTGCAGCTATGACAATGGAGTCTGTTGGACGTGCGGCTCAAGCTATTGTAACTGAAGTTAGAAGACAGTTTAAGGAAATTACTGGTCTAATGGAAGGCAAGGCTGAGGCTGATTACAAGGCTTGTGTTGACTTATGTACTCAATCTGCACAAAAGGAAATCATCAAGCCAGCTATCCTAGCTATTGTTGTTCCTGTTGTTGTTGGTTTAGTTCTAGGTGTTGACGGCGTTACTGGTATGCTAGCTGGTTCTACAGTTTGTGGATTTATCCTAGCTATCATGATGGCTAACTCCGGCGGTGCTTGGGATAATGCTAAGAAGTACATTGAGCAAGGAAATCACGGCGGTAAGGGTTCTGATAACCACAAGGCTGCTGTTGTTGGTGACACTGTTGGTGATCCATTCAAGGATACTTCAGGTCCTTCTATCAACATCCTAATCAAGCTACTATCTATGGTATCTATCGTATTTGCAGCTATCGTTGTAAACTTCTCTTTTATGTAGTTTAAAACTTAATTTAGCTTTTAAAACACACTGGCTTATCGCTGGTGTGTTTTTTGTTTTTAAATATCAATTTTTCTGTACTTATTTGAATGCAAAACATTTAGTGTTACACAAAATCTCATCTTATTTTTTGCGTAATTATCATTGAGCGATAAAGTTATGCTCGATTTTAACAAAAATGATAATAAAATTGTGGTAAAGCTCATAAAAATAATGTATAATAAAGGATAAGAATTTTAAAACAAGAGGTATCTATGATAAAAAGACAAAGCTTTTACCACCTTATACCACCAATTGCCACTTTCTTGTTGTTTATGGTTATATTTAATATATACGACCTCTTCCCGTTCGGAAACAACACCCTAGCTTGGTGCGATATGACACAACAATCTCTTCCGCTAACAAAACAAGCTGCCAATTCCTTTTTTGGGCTCGCTGATGATTTCTATAGCACTAAAACTGCTGGAGGAATGAATACAATAGGTGTATTCCTATTCTTTTCAATGTCCCCATTCACCCTGCTATTTAATCTTATTGATACAGGAAACCTGCTTCTTTGGGCAAACATATTAGTTGCTGTTAAAGCTTCAGTTGCCTCTCTAACCTTTTCAGTATGGATAACTGATATATTAAAAGGGAAATACAAGCTATTAGCTATTATACTCTCCGTTTCCTATGCAATGAGCGGATATAATCTAATGTATTATCAAAATAATATATGGATGGATATAGTTTATCTCTTCCCTCTGCTAATGCTGTTCTTGGTTAAAATGCTAAGAGGAGAAGGGCATTATGGATATATCGCTTTTTTATCTCTTACAATAATAGTGAATTTTTATATCAGCTATTGTGTTATATTATTCTTGCTCTTCTTTTCCTATTTTTATGTTTCGACACATAAAAATGAGCTTGATAAACTATCTCTCTCAAAGCTTGCCACCTCAACTCTAATATCTGGCTTACTGACTGCGCCTTTTTGGCTGACAAGCTTTTTCCAGTATTTAAAATCAGCAAGAGGAGAAGATAACTTAGTTGGAGGA
>CAYJEV010000151.1:0-3505 GCA_964369265.1 uncultured Oscillospiraceae bacterium | reverse complement strand
TCAGTTAACCCTCTATAGTAAATGCCCCTCGTTTTCTCTCCCTCAAGAGCCTCGCCTCGTTTATATTTTTGAGCAATGCCTATAACCTCACCAGCATTTTCTTTTGTGAAATATAAGGTTATGAAATCAAAGCTTCTAAGCTCCTTTAATCTATCCGCAAGATATAAAGGAACAGAATTGAAAAGCTCTGCATTCCCGTTTGCAAGGCAGTCAATACTAAACTCAATTCCCTTTCTATCAACCAGCGTTTTAAAGGAGTTACCGCAACCCTTGCAGCCAATCCTTGCTTTTATAGGGCAGTTCCTGAACACCATGTTCGGCAGATACCCATAAGCAACAAGTCCCTTTTCAATGCAAGGTTGTATGTCTTCTGCATCAGAAAGAGGCGTTTCAATGCTAATATCGCTGCCTTTAAAGCCAAGCTCTTTAAGCTGTTTTAGGGATAGGGAGTTTGTTATGTTCATTCCAAAACCGCCAATAGGCTCAAATCCTTTTGCTAAATCAACCATTCCAATATTATGACAAACAGCCTTTGTAACGCCAAGCTTTTTAAGCTTTAATAAAGCTTCTTCAATATCATTATGCTGGCTTTCAAAGCTTATTCTTGGTAGCTCCAAAGCAAACTTTCCAGCATTAGCCTTTAAGTCCTCGTCTGAAGAGATTAAAGCAATAAGCTCTCTGTATGGAAGTATAATCAAATCAGCAATTGAGAGCAGACTATCGCTATATTGCTTTTTTGATTGCAAACGAATATGCATTTTTTGTCCTGTGGTTGGCTTTGAATGCTTTTCTATGTTTAATGTAAACTGATTTTTGGTTTTGCGTGCTTTTTCAATTCTTATAGCAGTTAGCTTGTCTGTCGCCTCTCTTCTTAAAGCATTAAGAAGAGAAACAGGCATCATGCAGTCCTCGTCTATTTCTATCTCTGCGTTTTTAATATAGTAAGGAGTTCCTCCAAGCTTTGATAAGCTTTCTAAAGCCCTTTCTTTAGTTGTTGGCTTGTTTAAGGCTTTTTGCGTTTTATCAGTGCCAATAACATTAACAGCATTTCCCTCATCATCAGTTATAGTTATAGAAGGTAACTGCTCTGTTGGGAGGCTTGCCTTAATCTCAATTCCAACAACAGGATGTTGATCCTTAAACAAAGCTGCAGCACGCTTTATATTGTCGCCAGCGGAAATAACGTCTTCTTTTCTGCGTATACCAAACATCTCAATGTCCATTGTGTTATTGAAATAACCATCTGTAAATCCAGAACGAGAGAAAATCCCCTCTAGTAGCTCGAGATCTGGAGCTTCTCCATCTCTAGCCTTTCTAGCAGCAGTAACAGCAGCGGCAACATATTCTGGGCGCTTCATTCTTCCCTCAATTTTAAGAGAGGTCGCACCAATTTCCTTTAGCTCATCCATCTCTCTAATAAGGCTAAGGTCTTTAAGAGAAAGGACATTTTCGCCTCCCTCAAAGTTGAAAGGCAGGCGACAAGGTTGAGCGCACTGCCCCCTATTTCCGCTTCTTCCGCCAAGCATAACAGACATATAACACTGCCCAGATACACTCATGCATAAAGCTCCATGTATAAAAGTTTCGACTTCAACACCAGTCTGACAGACTGCCTTTATCTCTTCTTTAGTTAGCTCCCTTGCAACAACAACCCTATTAAAACCAAGCTCTTTTGCTTTTAATGCTCCCTTTGCATTCATAACAGACATTTGAGTTGAAGCGTGTTTCTCAACATCATCGCTCAAGCCTTTAGCTATGCTCATAACCCCTAAGTCTTGTATGATAAACGCATCAACGCCAGCAGCGATAGACTTCTCCATCTCCTCCACCATCAAAGGCAGCTCTTTGTCAAAGATAACTGTGTTAAGCGTTTGATACACTTTCGCTCCGCATATATGAGCATACTCAACAGCCTCAACAAGCTGTTCATAACTAAAGTTTGCTGCGTTTGCCCTCGCATTAAAGTTGCTCGCTCCAAGATACACAGCATCACAGCCAGCCTTCACTGCCGCATAAAAGCTCTCTAATGAGCCAGCTGGCGCTAAAATTTCAGGTCTTTTCATTTTATCCTCCAATATGTTTCAAAATAGTAATATTATTTATGTATATTACTATTAGTTTATTTTCCACTTATCTTTCATAACTTCAGCCATTGTAAGCTGGCCTTTTAGGGCATTTTCAGCGTTACTAGCATATTTTTCAGAAGCGCTCTTGTCGCCAGAGATTAGTCTTTCCATAACTGTTTTGGTATGGCTTTCAGGCTTTGCGCTAGAATGGGTAACCTCTTCTTCGGCAGACATTTCTTCATTAACAAAAAATTCAGCAGCCTCTTTTTCTCGCTTTTCGCTTAAAGAAGCAGACATTCTTAACATCTCGCTTCTCATAGCCTCGCACTCATTCATATAGGCTTGCAGTTTATTTTCTATGTCGGAAATTTCTGTCTTTGACTTTCTTAGCTTATCGACATAGTTAAGAAGCACAAGAAGAATTGCATCATTATCTTGTATCATTCCAGCAGACTTAACTTTGTCTATAGCGGAGTTAACCTCATTTTCAACACTCTTTATATAGTCCTCATTCTCTTCTGTTGTTAGCTTATATTTCTTTCCCTTTATCTCAATAGTTAGACGATTCATATTTACGACTATTCCTTTCGTTAATTTTTTTGATTTTTCGCTTTTTAACTTTTTGCAGGCTTTCCATAAAAGAAGGTTACAATACCCAATAAAACTGCACCAAGTCCAGCTGTTATAAAGTGGCGATTATTATCAAAGTCGGTTTCTTTTAGTATTAGCTTTGTTTCAAGAATATCATTTAGCTCCTCCTCGGTGTTGACACCCAAAGCAGATTTATACCAGCCATAATCAAGCTCAAAGCCAGACTCTTCAACAACGCCCTCAATATAAACCCCCTCTTTTAGGCTATCTTCTAAATACAATCTTTCAGGAGCTAAGCTATCGGAAACACTGACAATAAAATACTTTCCATCATTAGAGATGATATTATATATAGAATACACACCGCCTAAGCTAATGACATCATTATTCACACCTGTAATAGTATTTTCTCCAAAGCTCATTTGCTCATTTAAAAGATAGCTAGAAACATCTCCCTTAAAATAAGCTCCTTCTATGACTTCGCTTGAATGAAAACTTTCAAGATTAAAGCTGTTATTTATTTTAAACTGCTTATATTGTCCAAAGGCAAATAGGCAGACCCCTATTAGGAACACAATTATAGCTATTGTTTGCATTTTTGATATACTAACCTTAACCCTCATACCCCACCTCAATATCTTCAGTTTTTCATCAAGCCTATAAGCGATAATGTTCATTAAATAAGATGCTAATGATTACCACTTTATTATAATATAAATTCATAAAACAAACAAGCCTTTTATTAAGTAATAAAGTTTCGCAATAAAGTTTCGCAATAAAATTGAGATGGGTTTCTTTGTAACACAAAACTTTTTGCAGTCTGACAAGTAAAAGAAAGTTTTGCTAAA
>CAYJEV010000150.1:1417-3525 GCA_964369265.1 uncultured Oscillospiraceae bacterium | reverse complement strand
GCCTAGGGTGCCCGATATAATCCGAATCAGTTTATAAATCTTCGACCCAGAATAATCAGATTTTGCTTTTAAACAAGGCAGACGAAGATAGAATACTTGCGTATTCTGATGAGGATAACGCAGTTAAAAAGTGAAATATGTTTATTATGGGCTGGTTCAGATTATATCGGTCACCCTACCCATAACGCATCGCCTAGATGGGCTACCGCTGAAAAATCAGTGACATTTGTATCGCCAATCAACAAATCAGTCAAGCTCGCCATTTCTCCAAGCGGACTGATATCAGAGATAGGATTATTAGTTAAAATAATTGTGTTCAAATGCTCTATCGTTGTTAGTGGAGTTACATCTGTTACATTATTTGTATGAAGCCCTAAGCTCTCTAAAGCAGGCGCATTACTAAGTGGTGTTAAGTCGCTTATTTGATTTTCGTCAAGATGAAGATCAATTAATGAGGTCATACCAGCAGCATTAGGAAGTGTTACTATTTGATTTTCTTCTGCTGCTAAAAAAGATATCTTTGTTAGGTTGCTTAAATTACTAATGTCAGTGATGTTATTATTAGTTAAGTCCAACGATTCTAAGCTATCATAACTACTAAAAACTGGCACTCCAGTAATTTTATTATCTTTTATCCTCACTTTAGTTAAATGTTCAAGACTTCCTAAAGCAGATATATCAGTAATTTCATTTTCGTTAAGATTTATTTCGGTTAATTTTTTAAGTTCGGATAAAGGAGAGATATCTGTAATACCGCAGTCTGAAAGAAATATTCTTGAAAGATTTGGCATGTATTTTAAATCCTCAAGAGTGGCAATGGTAATATTCCCATCTTTATCAGCAATTCCATATGCTATGCGCTCCTCAATAGGGATAGAGGGCAAAGTACCAAACTCAGTTATCTCAGCAAGATCTTCTACAGGTACGGGGTATTTTTGCTGTTCAAGCATAGTGCGAACAATAAGTTCAACAGTTGGGTCAGCAAACTCTACAACATCGGTTGCATCTGAGAATTCATCAACCATAAAAAAGCCATTATAATAAAATCTGCCGTCATCTGTTTCAAGTCTGATTATTATTGCTTTATATTCAGAGGGCTTATAGTTCTGCTCAGTGAATATCCATGAAATAGTATTATCTTCAAAAACATACTCTGGAAAATGATATTCTTCATCTTCGTCCTGATATATTGCCCAAAACTCATCGTCATCTTCTTCATAATGAGCAGATACACGATGGGGCGAAGAATAAAATTCACCATACTGGTTAGAAACGCTATATCGACCATCTCCATCGCCCTCAATCATATGAAATATTTCTATATCACCATCTCTGTCGTATAAAATTTCCTCTATCTTTGGATGGTAAAACTCATATATAGTTTTGTCATTGTCTTCTGTTATAATGAATATACCGTCATCGATAGCAGCTGACATTTTTGTTGCATTTTCGCTCAATTTACTATCAGATATTTTACTATCATCGCTTTCATTGGCAGAACCATTAGCCGAGTTTTCTGTGTTTGAGCAAGCGGCAAAAGAAAATATTACCCCAGTAATAAACAATAAACTAATAATCTTTTTCATAAAATACATCCTTTCTAATCTTCACTATACTACTATAAACTAATAACTAAAAGGGAAGGGCAAATGACTATGACGAGATTTTGTTATGCCAAACGTCCATTTATTCGGGATAAACAACCTTTTCTGTAAATATAAAATCAAAAACAAATTCATGCTCATAGTTTTGCAATACACCGTTTTCATCGGTATATGAACCAATATCTTTGATTATTGTTTTTCCATCCTCGAAGTATACCTCAATCTCAATATGATAAGGTGCGTTAATTTTAGAGCGAAGGTCTACTCGATATTCGCCAAATGTATCGGTTACTTCGGCAGTTTGAGCATACACTTCATTTGAGTATGTCTTAGTTCCGTGAGTAATGCTCAACCTTTCTATATAGCTATCATCACTATTAGATGGTGCGCTTATGCGTATGTCGAGCTCACTTTTAGTCAAGTTATAAAAGAATAAAGCACCAACTACTATAGCTACAAAAGCAGAGAAAACAATTGCTACCTTTTTCATAATCACCAACCTTT
>CAYJEV010000150.1:0-1407 GCA_964369265.1 uncultured Oscillospiraceae bacterium | reverse complement strand
CCAACCTTTCTGCACACGATCTTCAATACATATTAATTTAAACACACTACTTTTTAACTATTAAACATGACGAACAATTTTCTATACTAATATTATACATAATCAAAATTATAAAAGCAATGTACGAAATGTTAAACTTGATATTTTAGAAGAGCAAAAAATGTTTAAGTTACTAAGGCTAAATTTTATAATAGTAATTAGGGCTTCTTAATATTTTAAAATGCATTATGTCTTTGAGTGTCGGAAGTTGCGATGAAAAAACATGGAAATTATAACCATTTTATGGTATAATTTTAAAAAAGGAGGTAAGATTATGTTTAAATTTACAAAATATGAGCAAAAGGCTAAGGTGGTGCTAATTCCTGTTGGTGAAATAAAGCCTAATCCAAAGCAGCCACGAAGGACAATTGAGAAAACAGAGCTATTTGAGCTTAGCAAATCAATCGAAGAGAATGGTCTTATCTCGCCTATCACAATTAGGAAGACTGGAGCTAGCTTTGAGTTAATCACTGGGCAGAGAAGGCTTGAGGCTTTTCGAATACTACATATGGACAGAATTCCTGCGATTATCGAGGAGGTATCGGACGAGCTTGCAGTGTATCATGCTTTGATAGAAAATTTACAACGAAGTGCACTAAGCTTTTTAGACGAGGCATTAGCCATTCAATCAACAATTAAAGATCTACACATAACACAATCTCAGCTTGCCGAAAGGCTTGGCATTAGCCAAAGCGCTGTTGCAAATAAGCTTAGAATTCTAAAGCTTCCCCATGATATTCTCTCTATAATGGCAGAGCATAACTTAACAGAACGTCATGCTAGGGCTTTAATACCACTTAATGGCAATCAAGAACTTTCTAAAATTGTTGACACAATAATTGAAAAAAAGCTGACTGTCAAAGAAACAGAGTCGTTAGTCGAAAATACATTTATAAAAAAGACTGCCTCCAGTTCAAAACCAAAACCAATAATCAAGCTAAAAGATGTTAGAATTTTTAACACAACACTAAAAAAAGCTATGGGCGTAATGCAAAACGCTGGCATAAATATAAGCAATAGAGTATCTGAAGATGAGGACAACATTATCTACACTATATCTATACCTAAAAAATACGCAGCTTCACAACCATCTATCCCATCTTTAGCTATTTCAAAAAATATTTTATAAAATCTGCAAAATATCCTTGACATCTAGTTTTTTCTGTGATATAATTTTAGAGCAGTCGAAAATTGGCTGTTAAATGCGGATGTGGCGGAATTGGCAGACGCGCTAGATTTAGGCTCTAGTGTTGCAAGACGTGAGTGTTCAAGTCACTTCATCCGCACCATAAAAATCCTTCGTAGAAATACGGAGGATTTTTTGTTTTGCACCAGCTTTTTATATACTAATTATAAATTAAATAACAC
>CAYJEV010000149.1:0-3543 GCA_964369265.1 uncultured Oscillospiraceae bacterium | reverse complement strand
GCAGCTTTTGGTTTGTTTATGTAGTTTTTGTTATACCAAGACTTATCTAGTTAAGAACTTGTGGTTGTAATCTTGATTTCTGAAATCATGTCCTTTTGATTTTAAATCGGCAATTTTTAAGGCAACGAGGTTGATATCAGATTCCATTGCACAAGCTATTTGACCAGCATCGAACCCCTCATAAATATAAGGTAGTATTTCGTCGTCGGGAAGGGAAATGGTCGCTGCAAAGATGTTTGCTTCATACTCCATTCTGATATTGCTCATGTCAAATATATTAAACTCTTGAAATGCACCAGCTTTTACAGACTCTTTTCGATGCAATGTGTCATGACCTATCTCATGAAGCAGAACAATTTTTTTCATAACAGGAGGCAAGTCACTTTTTAGAAATATAAATCTGTTCCTTTCAATTACTTTATAAGCACCTTTTTGCTTTTCAAATGGCTTTTCGATTATGAAAATTCCCAAGTATTTTGCTAACAAAAAAGGATTTCTTGTACCGTGCTTTCTAACAATAGCATTAGCTTTTTTAATTGCAGTATCTGCATGAATAATCATAATTATAAATCACTCCTTTATGGCTTTTCTGGCTTTTCTCTATAGCTTTTAGGAGTGAATTTTTTATTGGTGCGCTTTGAGATAACATAAGCCTCTTGTACTGCAGTCAAAAGTAAGTTTACATCTATATCAGCCATTTGCCCACCAGTAAAAAGTCCAGACACTTCAGTAATTAGCCTTTCTGCACCTTTTCCGCCACGAGGCCCAAACTCTTCCTCAGCTGATGCGATGAAATACTCATCATCAGTTAGAATATAGTTAATATCAATCTCTAATGTTTTTGCAAGCTTTTTATATTTTTCCACACCTCTCGGTCTTGCTTGATCTTGCTCATAAGAAATATAAGCTCTCCTTGAAATTCCAATTCTTTCAGCTGCTTCTTCTTGAGTTAAATTTAATTTTATACGAGCTGCTTTTACTTTATCGCCGAAAGTCATAATTTTCTCCTTTTTAAAATTATTATCATTAACTTTACAAAACCCTCTTGACTAGTGAAGTTAAAGGGTGTATAATGGATTGGTAAAGTTGACCTATACTCAGTATACATGAAGCTTCACACAATGTCAAGCTTTGCTTTGTAGGGGAGGGAAATAAAATTGAAGGAACGAGTTATTTTACATTGTGACATGAATAATTTCTATGCTAGCGTTGAATGTATGTTAAATCCTGAGCTTAAAAATAAATGTCTAGCAGTTGGAGGCTCGGTTGAGGACAGGAGCGGAATAATACTAGCAAAAAATTATAATGCCAAAGCATACGGAGTAAAAACAGGCGAAACAATTTGGGAGGCAAAGCAGAAATGCAAAGATTTAGTAGTAGTGCCTCCAAACTATGACGAGTATATTAGATTTTCAAACAAGGCAAGAGAAATTTATCTTAGATACACAGATAGAGTCGAGCCTTATGGAATGGATGAGTGTTGGATGGATGTAACAGGCTGTGAAATTTATGGAACGGGAGAGGAAATAGCTGAAAAAATAAGAAGCACTATTAAGTTTGAGCTTGGGTTGACTGTTTCGATTGGTGTGAGCTTTAATAAGATATTTGCAAAGCTAGGCTCTGACATGAAAAAACCAGACGCTATAACTGTTATAAAAAGAGAGAGCTTCAAAGAGCAACTATGGAATTTGCCAGTTTCAGAACTTCTTGGTGTTGGAAGGGCAACGAATAAGGTGCTGTACAAGCATGGAGTTTATACAATTGGCGAACTTGCCAACACAAATGATAGGTTACTTCAATGTGAGCTTGGGATAAATGGGCTAAAACTAAAGAGATTTGCAAATGGCTTGGATACCTCCCATGTTATGCCCACAAATCAGTCTATACTAATGAAAAGCATAGGGCATGGGATAACAACTGTTTGCGATTTGGAAAATTCAGCAGAAGTATGGTATGTCATATTAGCTTTAATGCAGGATGTTGGGACAAAATTAAGAAAGCATAAAAAGAAAGCGACAGGAGTTGCTGTATCAATAAAAAACAATGAGCTTATAACAAAAGAATGGCAATGCAAGCTAAGCGTTCCAACAGAAAGTAGCACCATTTTATCAAAGAGCGCATTTGAGCTGTTCCATAAAAATTATAGCTGGGATTTGGATATAAGGTCTGTTTCTGTACGAGCAATAGGATTAGTGGAGGATAGTGTGCCAATACAAGTTGATATGTTCACTAACATTAAAGCGATAGAAAAGCAGGAAAACCTTGACAAAGCAATTGAGGATATTAGGCGAAGATTTGGGAAAGAGTCTATAAAAAATGCAGTTTTATTTAAAGATACTAAACTGCCTAAATGTTTAGACACAGGTATTATTTTGCCGACAGGCATGGTATAGAGGAGGTTAATATATGCAAACGAGGAAAGTATATGTTGAGGTTGTTGTAAGAGTCAACACAGAAGGGGAGATGCGCCCACTCAGCATTAAATTTGAAGATGGCAATGTATATCAGGTAGATAAGCTGGTATCTAGGCGGCTGGCAGCTTCCACAAAAGTGGGCGGATGCGGAATGAGGTACACAATTATGGTTTTAGGCAGAGAAACATTTCTCTTTAGCGAAGACAATAATAAATGGTTTGTTGAAGCTAAAGTCTATAGTTAGATAGGTTATTTGCCGCAGTTTATTTTTAAATTTAATATGCAAAGCTCTAAAATAAGCGCAATAGTGACTATATTTAATGGCTGCTGCGCTTTAGGGACCCGATATAATCCGAATCAGTTTATAAAACAAATAATAGGCTCTATAAGTGTGTTAAAGCTTTTTGTAATGTGACAGCATTACTACAAGTCTTTGCTTTCTTATAAAACCCATTTTCTGCTTTATAAATCTTCGACACAGAATTATTGGTTGGTTCAGATTATATCGGTCGCCCTAATGAAAGGAATGGTTATAAATATGATAAAGATATCTCCTGCTAAGTCATATATCAAAAGTCATGACTATAGCTTTTTAATATGCCCAAACTGCAATAAAGGCAGGTTATGTGGCAAGCTAAAGGGGCAGAAAGTAGTTGCTGTAATCGCTAAAACATCAGTCAATCATATTGTACTGAAATGCCCTAAATGTTCAGAAGTGCATTTCATAGAGGCTATTTAAAAGACAATTAAATATTAAATATAAACTATGTCTAGTACATAGCACCAACCGCCGGACACGCTTAGAAACTCTAAGTAAAGAAACCCGGATAAGAGCCTGAATCCACCATAGTAGTGAGAAAGAGGACCATCGAGTTAGGAGCATGACAGACAGCTTTTAAAGCTGTTTCGTTATGCTCCTTTTTATTTGCATAAACCTTTTCGCTTTGAAGGCGGAAAGGTTTTTTTATGCGAATTTCGCCGAAAGCGCGTTCTCCTCCACTTTAATTTTTAATTTCAAACAAGAATTTAAAAATTAAAATTTGGAGGAAACACAAAATGGAAAATAAAAATTTAAAACCAGAAAGACCAAAAGAATTTGAATATGCATTATGGAGAGATAAAAACAGAG
>CAYJEV010000148.1:0-3543 GCA_964369265.1 uncultured Oscillospiraceae bacterium | reverse complement strand
ACCCATCAAGGGAATGAAATGGACCCTTGATGGCAAAAAAACATCTGCTTGGCTAATGGCGACTGATAGTCGCCACTACAACTTGCGATGTCATTTTATTTTTTGATGAATGATATAGAATACGAACAAGTTGGGGCTATGTCCCTATATTTTGGGCGTATGGTTTTGTTATGTCATTCTCGTAATATATTTTTGATGAAATTGTATTTTTTAAATATTTAGAAACATTTTTTGGGATTATTAGAGATTTTAACAAATTAAATCGACAAAAAAACCGAAAAATTTCAAAAAAGCAATTGAAAGATGATGACAAACGATAATCTTTATGATAAAATAAAAATACACGCACTTATTATTTAATTTATTTTTGATGCTATCATAAAGTGATGGCAGGGATAACTTGAAAAGCAAATGAGGTGATTTCATGCAATTTGGTGATCCAAACACCATATATGATTATTCTGAAAATTACTTAGGATATAGAATACTTATTAAAGATGAGGCTGCTAAAAAACTATTGTTTGATGGCACTGTTTCAGAACATAATAAAATAACGCATACTTTATCTGTTCCTGTTGTGGATAAATCTGTCTTTTTAGGCATAACGCATGTTACTATACTGCTTATAGCCGATGGAGAGATAATAACTTACAAAGGCACTATCAGAAGAGGAAATGTTTCTAACTCAATAGAAATTGCGTTTTATAGAGGCACAAAAAATAACAAGAGAGCGTTTAGACGATATCAAGTTAATGGGCGTGCTATAGTTAAAGGAATTGTTTCAGGGGAACAAGAACTAAAGCTTAGATCTTCTTTTGAAGTTTCGATTAGCGACATTAGCAGAGGCGGAATAAGCATAAAGACTTTATCTAATTATCTCCAAAAAGATAGTGTTTTAAAGCTTAGTTTATTGCTTGAAGATTCTGAATTCAACCTTAGATGCAAAGTCCTTCGAGAGAATAAAATCGGAGGAAATTTATCTGAATATGGTTGTATATTTGTGGAAGTCTAGTTTAGGAGTTTATTCAATATGAGCGTTAACAACTTCGTGTCAATTGCTGCCGACTACTTATATGTTGGTATGGAGCTAACAGATGATGTATTTGCTGCAAACGGCACAACAATTCTTATCACTAAAGGCGGTGTTCTTGATGAACCAAAACTTACTCGCCTTAGAAAATTCTTAAAATCTGGCTCTAATGTTGTGGTTTCTCTTGGGGCTTATAAAGATATGATGACAAACAAAGAAAGCTTTGACCCATTATCTCCTGAAATGCTTGAGCAGTCAACTGGATATAGCATCCTTGCTGGCGGTGTCAAAGGCTTTATGTCAACAACAAAGCTTGTTGAAGATGTTTCGCCAGAAATGGCTAATTCCATTGTCGATGAGATGGCATTTAAAATTAATACAATTGACCTAGCTTCATTACTACAATGCATAAATGTTCCTCGACCTGTGGAAGAGCAACTTGAAAGGCATATTACAAATGTTGGGCTTTTAAATGGTATGCTTGGCAAATGGTATGGCTTGCCAGATACTGACATAGACGAGCTAGTTATGGCTGGGATAGTGCATGATGTTGGCAAGACTAAAATACCTTCCGAAATTCTTGATGCACCTAGAAAGCTAACTGCCGAGGAATTTGAAGTTATAAAAATGCATCCTGTTTATTCAGAGGAGCTGCTTAGTAGGCATGAGATTTTTACTCAAAGAGTCATTGATGCTGCGAAATGTCACCATGAGAAAGTTGATGGTTCTGGTTATCCTTTAGGCTTAACTGGCGACAAAATACCTGTGTTTGCTAAAATAACTGCTATAACTGACATCTATGATGCTATGGTTTCTAAACGATGCTACAAAGGCGACAACAACCCTCTAACCATATTGGCGCAGTTCAACGAGGGAGGATTTATAGGGCTCGATGAAGAGCTTACAGGCTTATTTGTTGGAAAGATGGCAACTGAGTTTGTTGGCAAGAAAGTCCTTATGAACGATCAAACAATTGCAACAATAACTATGGTTCCTCCTTTTGATGTTGGGTTTCCTATTGTTGAGCAGGACGGCGTTATAAAGCAAACAGATGAGGAATGGAATTTCCTTTATGTTATCCCAGATAATGACGAAGACAATATAAGCAATATAATTTAGAGTAATAAATATTAAAGGCTGATGTGAATTGAACTCACATCAGCCTTTGTTTATATACTTGCTTTAAATATTAGTTAGCTGGCTTTTCAGCAACAACTTGTTGTAGGCAAGTTGGGATATCAATGTTTTGTGGGCAATGAGTCATGCAAGCTCCGCAACTAACACACTTAGCAGCAGAATCATAGTCAATCTCAGTACCAGAAATCCAGTTGTCGCTACCATGAAGAGCTAGTGTATTCCAAGCCTTGAAGATAGGAGCGATCTCAACCTCAAATGGACATGGCATACAGTATCTGCAACCAGTACATTTGTTCTTTTGTCTTTCCTCGATGTTCTTCTTAACTTGCTCAATAGCCTTATGCTCTTTTTCAGTTAGTGGTGCGATATCTTGGAATAAAGCAACATTCTCTTTTGTTTGCTCTAAAGTGCTCATACCAGAAAGGATAGTCATGATATTAGCCTTTTCAGCAAGCCACTTAAACGCATAGCTAACATTTGAGCCACCAAGCTCTTTAAATGGTCCAGTAACTGCATCTGGAATGTCAGAAAGCAGACCGCCCTTTAATGGCTCCATGATAATGATAGGCATATTTCTCTTAACAAGCTCCTCATACCCAGCCTTACCTGGTGCATCATTCTCGTCAAGGTAGTTATACTGAATTTGAACAAAGTCAAAATCATGAAGAGCTAACATTTCATTTAAGAAATCATGATCAGCGTGAATTGAGAAACCTAGATATTTAATTTTGCCTTGCTTTTTTAGCTCAATAGCATACTCTAAGCCCTTAAATTCCTTACAGGCTGGGTATGTAGATGGGGACATGTTATGTAGAAGATAAAAATCAAAATAATCTACCCCAACTCTATCAAGGCTTGTTTGGAAGGCATCCTTTAGATATTGCTCAGAATCACATCCCCAGAAAGGAAGCTTATCTGCAACAAAGAAATCTTCACGATTAAATTGCTTTAGAGCCTTACCAAGCGCAATTTCGCTTGCTCCTCCGCCATAAACATAAGCTGTATCAAAATAGTTTACACCATTATCAAATGCATGCTTAATCATTTGATTAACTTGCTCTTGATCGATCTCCTCGCCTATCTTTGGAAATCTCATTGCGCCAAAACCAAGCTTAGAAACAGAAATACCAAGCTTTTCAACATTTGTTTTTACCATTACAAGTTCCACCTTCCATAATTTTAATTATATTTAATAAAGTGAATAGCAAAAGGAACTGCTGTCAACAACCTTATCACTACTCACTAAACTACTCTTCGCCTTGACCATCAAAGCTTGTTATAACTGAAACATTTTTTATTGTGCGAATATCGTCAAGTGGGGTTAGCTCTGCATATAGAGAAAGCCCATGAGATTCTGGGAATATCGCTGTTATTTC
>CAYJEV010000147.1:0-3580 GCA_964369265.1 uncultured Oscillospiraceae bacterium | reverse complement strand
CAGATGACACCACAAAACTAAAATGGCGACTACTAGTCGCCGCTACAATTTGCAAGGTCATTTGATGTTTTGCATGACCGTAAACAACCCACCAAAAATTGATGTCCCACAAATAGTAGGGTGCGGCGCTCGACGCGCCATCGCACAGAAACCAAAACAAGGAACGATTGACAGGTCATTTTTTGTTTTTGAATGGTACAAAACATGGTCAAGGGCGAGCCATATCCCTGCACTTTTGGGGCATATACTTTTTTATAGTACATATAAATCGTCACAACAAACGAAATTGTAGCGAAGATTAAAAATAAAAAAACGACTTGATTTTATTCAGAAATGGTGTAAAATAGAAAAAGGCTAGTAAATAGCAAACTAATAAATAAAAGCTAACATAAATGGGAGGTACAAAATGAAAATTAGACCACTTGGCGATAGAGTTGTGATAAAAATGACAGCGCCTGAAGAAACAACAAAGAGCGGGCTTCTTTTAGCGACTGCATCTCAAGAAAAGCCACAAATTGCAGAAGTAGTAGCAGTTGGCCCTGGAGGAGTAGTTGAGGGCAAAGAAGTTGTTATGGAGCTTAAAGTTGGAGATAAAGTACTAATAAGCAAATATTCCGGCACTCAAGTTAAGATTGAGGGCGAGGAGCTAACAATATTAAGGCAAGGCGATGTTCTTGCTGTTGTAGAATAGGGAGGATAAACAAATGGCTAAGATGATTTGTCATGGCGAACAAGCAAGAATGCATCTGCAAAATGGTATTAACACATTAGCAGATACTGTTAAAATAACATTAGGCCCTAAGGGCAGAAATGTTGTGTTGGAGAGAAAGTTTGGCGCTCCTCTAATCACAAACGACGGCGTTACTATAGCTAAGGAAATTGAGCTAGACAATCCATTTGATAACATGGGCGCTCAACTAGTTAAAGAAGTTGCAACTAAAACTAACGACGCTGCTGGCGATGGTACAACAACTGCAACTCTAATCGCTCAAGCTTTAGTTAGAGAGGGAATGAAGAATGTTGCTTCTGGCGCAAATCCAATGGTACTAAAGAAGGGCATTCAAAAGGCGGTTGATGCTGCTGTTGAGGCTGTTCGTGCAAACTCTAAGAAGGTTTCAGGAACAGAGGATATTGCAAGAGTTGGTTCTGTTTCTGCTGCTGACGAGGCTGTTGGCGCTTTAATCGCAGAAGCTATGGAGAAGGTTGGCGCTGATGGCGTTATAACAATTGAAGAATCCAAAACAGCTGAAACATATTCTGATGTAGTTGAGGGTATGCAGTTTGATAGAGGCTACATAACTCCATACATGGTTACAGACACTGAAAAGATGGAAGCTATTGTTGAAGATGCTTACATCCTTATAACAGATAAGAAAATATCTTCTATTCAAGATGTTCTTCCAGTTTTAGAAGAGGCTCTACAAAGCGGAAGAAAGCTTTTGATTATCGCAGAAGATGTTGAGGGCGAAGCGTTATCCACTCTTATCCTAAATAAGCTAAGAGGAACTTTCACTTGTATCGCTGTTAAGGCTCCTGGCTTTGGCGATAGAAGAAAAGAAATGCTAAAGGATATTGCTGCTTTAACTGGCGGTCAAGTTATAACTGAAGAGCTAGGCTTTGATCTTAAGGAAACAACAGTTGAGCAACTTGGTCGTGCAAGACAGGTTAAAATTACAAAAGAAAAGACTATCATCATTGATGGTATGGGACAAAAGGAAGATATCTTAGGCAGAGCTAAGGAGATTAGAACTGAGCTAGAGAAAACAACTTCCGAATTTGATAGGGAAAAACTTCAAGAAAGACTAGCTAAGCTTTCTGGCGGTGTTGCTGTTGTTAGAGTTGGTGCTGCAACAGAAGTCGAGATGAAAGAGAAGAAGCTTAGAATTGAAGACGCACTTGCTGCGACAAGAGCCGCTGTTGAAGAGGGTATTGTTGCTGGAGGCGGTATTGCTATGCTTAATGCTATCTCTGCTGTTGAGAAGATTATCACTAGCACAGAGGGCGACGAAAGAACTGGTGTTAAGATTGTGCTAAGAGCGCTTGAAGAGCCAGTGCGCCAAATCGCTGCTAATGCTGGGCTTGAGGGTTCAGTTATCATTGATAAGATTAAGCGTTCAAGAAAAGTTGGATATGGTTTTGATGCATACAATGAAGTGTATGGCGATATGATGGAGTTTGGTATAGTTGACCCAACTAAGGTTACTAGAAGCGCTCTACAAAATGCTGCTTCAGTTGCTGCTATGGTGCTGACTACTGAAAGCCTTGTTGCTGATGAGCCAAAGCCTGAAACTCCAGAGCCACAACTACCAATGTACTAATAGTTTAAGCAAAAAGGGCGGTGAGTTTTCCTCATCGCCCTTTAGTAGTTTTTACTTGTTGTATTCTTCGGATAAAATGCTGTAATAAGCGGCATCGACAATGCCTTGATTGTTATAGTCTGATTGCCTTAGGGTGCCATCATATTTCAGTCCGCACTTTTTCATAACATAGCCAGAGTTTTGGTTGTTTGTGTCGTGGCGAGCTGATATGCTGTTTGCATTAAGCTCCTCGAATATAAACTTAATTATGGCAGAGAAAGCCTCAGAGGTTATGCCTTTGTTCCACCATTGATAGCCAATGCAATAGCCTATTTCAGCAGAGCTTGTTTTTTCGTTTGTTTTGGTGATTGAAATAGATCCAATAGGTTCGCCAATTTCTTTTAAAACTATTGCCCATTGATAAAAGTCATTATTTTCATAATCCTTTATCCAGCTTTCAATAATGCCTTTGGTAACTTCAATGTTTTCGTGGGATTGCCATGTAAGATATTTTGTTACTCTATCGTCATTGCACCAATTGTAGTAAGCGGGTTTTATATCATCGCAGCAAAACTTCCTTAAAATCAAACGATCAGTTTCAATGGTCTTTGTTCCGAGATGTTTCATAATCAGCAACCTTTCATTTAAAAATATTTGCCTTAATATATCATAAATTCGCAAGAATTTTGATATAATCGTCCATATTTTGCGGTTGCCACTTGTGGTGAGCAAAATGGACATCTAAATCGCCCCTGCGAGGGATATAATAGTTGCTTGGCAATTATTGTATCATAAAACATAGTAAAATGTCAACGTTAATTAGTTAGGAGAAGATATGTCACCATTAGTATTTTTAATTACAATATTTGCGCTTATAGGGGTTATATTTCTATTTGTGAGCAAAAGCATAACAAGGTATAGCGAAAAAAGAGATGCAATGCCTTATGAGATTGTTTCAGCGACAATAACAGGAATGAAAATAAGGCGAGGGGAGAAAATAACCAGCCACTACCCTATACTTTCTTTTGAGTTTAATAATGAGCTTCATACAATTTCAAGCAACACAGGGGTTGACAAAAGGAGCTCTAAAAAACCTTTCAACAACAGGGAATATGATGTTGGAGATGTGGTTGATGTCAGGGTTTTTGGAGGAGATGTTGAAACTGCGGTTATCAACAACGAAAAAGTGCTTAACACACACAAAACCGCTGGCAAGCTATTTAAAATCTTTGGCATTGGCGCTATTATTATAGCTTTTTTAATGCTTATCATACTTCTTGCAA
>CAYJEV010000146.1:0-3587 GCA_964369265.1 uncultured Oscillospiraceae bacterium | reverse complement strand
AGTGATGGTGTCGCTTTGCGGCATTTTAAACGACTTGCAGTCGCATACTCTAGAAGCTTTAGTCTTTCACCATTCACCCTTAGTTTTTATTATTATAACCTAAACAAAAAACCTCTCCTGCAAAACAGGAGAGGTAAATTTATAGTAATAAAAAGATTACTTAGACTCTTCAGTGCCAGTAGCCATGTTTTGGAACTTAGCAGTTGAAAGCTTAACGCCAGGACCCATTGTGGAAGCCACAACACAGGACTTAACGTATTGACCCTTAGCAGCAGAAGGACGAGCCTTCACAATTGCTCCCATTAGAGCCTCGAAGTTTTCAGCTAGCTTTTCAGCGCCGAAAGAAACCTTACCGATTGGGCAGTGAATGATATTTGTCTTATCAAGACGATACTCAATCTTACCAGCCTTAGCTTCAGTAACAGCCTTAGCAACGTCTGGAGTAACTGTACCAGCCTTTGGGTTTGGCATTAGACCACGAGGACCTAGAACCTTACCAAGACGACCAACAAGACCCATCATGTCTGGGGAAGCGATTAGAACATCAAACTCCATCCAGCCTTCGTTTTGGATCTTTGTAACATACTCATCAGAACCAGCGTACTCTGCACCAGCAGCTAGAGCAGCATCAACCTTATCACCCTTAGCGATAACAAGAACTCTTGTTCTCTTACCAGTACCGTTTGGTAATACAACTGCGCCTCTAACTTGTTGGTCAGCATGACGAGAGTCAACACCTAGCTTAACGTGTAGCTCAACTGTTTCGTCAAACTTTGCCTTTGCAGAACTAACGCAAAGCTCAAGAGCCTCGTTAGTTTCATACTGCTTAGTGCTATCGATCAGCTTTACGCTGTCGTTATATTTCTTACCATGTTTCATTCTTTCATTTCCTCCTTAGTGGTATATAGCGGAATTTTCCTCCCACTGAAGTTGTAACTTTTAAAAATTAGTCAACAACCTCAACGCCCATTGATCTAGCTGAACCAGCGATCATGCTGCAAGCGCTCTCTAGGTTCGCTGCGTTTAGGTCTGCCATTTTTGTTTCAGCAATCTTTTGGATTTGCTCTTTTGTAATTTTTCCAACCTTAGTCTTGTTTGGAACACCAGAACCGCTCTCAAGGCCGATAGCCTTTTTGATTAGGATAGAAGCTGGTGGTGTTTTTGTGATAAAGCTGAATGATCTATCAGCGTATACTGTGATAACAACTGGGATGATCATTCCAATATCGTTCTTTGTTCTCTCGTTAAATTCCTTTGTGAAGGACATGATGTTTACACCATGTTGACCAAGAGCTGGACCAACTGGTGGAGCTGGTGTTGCCTTACCTGCTGGAATTTGTAACTTAATATATCCTGCTACCTTTTGTGCCATTTCATTGCACCTCCAAAATTAGTGGTTAAAGTCGGGTTTTTCCCTCCCACAGATAGCTCTATGCTACCTTTACCCATTTAAAAGAGCGGGTCTACTCTATTCAAAAACGAATTATTCTGCAGTAATTGCTGATACTAGGTGTAAGTCCACCTCAGTTGCAACTTCCTGACCCATCATTGAAATAACAACCTTAACAATCTTCTTGTCAAGATCAATGCTTTCAACAATGCCAACATATCCGCTGAAATATCCATCTGTTATCTTAACTGAATCGCCAACAGCATATGAAAGCTCATATCCGCCCTTAGCCTCAGCCTCAACTCCAAGACGCTCAACTTCTTCGTCGGTTAATGCGACAGGTTTAGAGCCTGGCCCTACAAATCCTGTTACACCTCTAATGTTACGAACAACATACCAAGTATCATCGTTCATAACCATCTTCACAAGCACATAGCTTGGGAAGATTTTTCTTTGTACTTCTTTTTCTTTGCCATCCTTAATCTCAGTGACAGTTTCAGTTGGAACCATTATCTCTTGGATAAGATCTCTGATTTGTCTGTTATCAACAGCCTTTTCGATGCTATCGGCAACTTTATTTTCATAACCTGAGTAGGTGTGTATTACATACCACTTAGCAGCTTCAGACATTTTTCTACCTCACTAATCTAAGCTTGTAAGAAAAGGCTCATCAGCATACTAAGTACGCTATCAAAAGCTCCTACAACTACAGCAGCAGTCACCATAACACCTATAACAATAGCTGTGTTATTAATAACTTGCTTTTTCCCTGGCCAAGAAATCTTTTTCATTTCGCCACGCTGGTCACTAAAAAACTTACGAATTTTAGAAAAAATACCTACCTGCTTCTCTTGCTCTGTAGACATATACTTTCCTCCTTCTTATCTTGTTTCTTTGTGACTAGTATGCTTCTTACAGAATCTGCAATACTTATTCATCTCAAGTCTGTCTGGGTCATTTTTCTTGTTTTTCATAGTATTGTAGTTTCTTTGCTTGCACTCTTGACAAGCTAATGTGATCTTTACTCTCATTTCGGCACCTCCTATTATCGCTTTGGGTTTCGATGCTTTAGTGCATCACGCCTCCCTCATAGCCTTTTTTTATACACAAAAAAAAGCCCTTCATTGAGGTATAACCATTTTAACACTAGTTATGCTGGTTGTCAAGCTTTTTTTTAATCTTAACAACAAAGAAGCTAGATGTCAGAAATGGCAACGCGTATACCATCTCTAACCTCTAGCCTCAACATCTTAAAAACTTAACACAATTAGCCTACAGCGTTTAATTTCTTCGCAAGAGCGGATTTCTTTCTTGCAGCAGTGTTCTTGTGCATTAGTCCCTTAGCAGCAGCTTGATCGACTTTCTTTATAGCTGCTCTTACTGCTGTTACCTTATCAGTACCCTCAGTTGCTAGAGCTATATCAGTCTTCTTTAGAACAGTTTTAAGCGCAGTCTTAGCAGCTTTATTACGAGCAGTCTTAACAGCGATTACCTTTACTCTCTTCTTTGCAGATTTAATGTTTGGCATTCCTACACCTCCTTTGCCTTTTTCACAGTACAAGTAATAATAACATATTATTTCTTTAATTGCAAGCTTTTTTATAAAATATTTTATTATACTCGATTAGCCTTGCCTTTATTTGGTTTTTTGCCAAATCTATACAAAGCCCCTGATTTTTTTACTAAGTCATTATATTAGTTTAATCAAGGCTTGTCAAGCATTTTTTATAACTTCCTTTAAATTTAGCAAAATGTCAAGTGACATTGTCAGACAATAAATGACATTATCAAAATATATGCCCACACTATGTAGGGACATACCTCCACCTTATCCATGTTGCTCATCATCCAGCAAAACATAAAATGACATAGCCAACCCCCAAAAGCGAAATGACCTGTCAATCGTTCCTTGTGGTGGTTTATGTGCGACGGTGCGTCGAGCGCCGCACCCTACTATTTGTGGGACATCAATTTTTGTTGGGTTGCTTATGGTCATACAAAACCAATAATGACATAGCAAATTGTAGCGGCGACTAGTAGTCGCCATCTTAGTTTTTCGCTAATATTTTAGTTTTGTTGCCATTAAGGCTCCGCTCCGCTTACTTGATGGGTGGGTTCGGATAGTGCATCCCTCTGTTTATGAGCTAGTTAAGCTTTCACATGAACACACCCCAGCTTTGTACGAACTTGAGGTTTT
>CAYJEV010000145.1:0-3596 GCA_964369265.1 uncultured Oscillospiraceae bacterium | reverse complement strand
GCAGTAATAAAATAAAGATGACTATGGTTATTTTCATTACTGCATAGTCATCTCTTGATTGTGTGTTGGCATATCTGTAGTTTTCTGTCCTTTTGCTTGTATCTGAGCTAGAGTTTGCTCATATGCCTCTAGCACAGCTTTATTAAAGTTTTCTCGTGCTTCTTTTGTTATAGGGAAGCAGACATCTTTGTATCCATTTGCTGTTTTGTAGCTTGGCATTGCCACAAAGATGCCTTTTGAGCCTTCCATAATTTTTATGCTTGTTATGGCAAATTCCTCGTTTAGATTAACTGAAGCAAATGCCCTTATTGCCCCAGTGGTGCTTAGGTTGTGTATTTTTACATCGTATTTCATATTTCACCTTACCCTTTATAATCAAACATAGCTTTTATGCGCTCTGTTATGGTTGGCATAATAGTATCATTGAATAGTGCGTATAAGCCACTTAACAGCAGAGCACCAAGCACTACAGCTATCAATATTTTCACACCACTGTCCACATAATTTTCGCCTCTTTGGTTAGCAAGCACCAGTGCTGAATTTGATTTCATCAATTGTAGTTTAATAGCAAAAGCATTTAGCTTGTAGCTAATGTTTTTTGCCATTGTTTTTGCAGTGTTTTTTAAAGTTTTGAATAATTTCTTCATTTGTTACCTCTTTCATTTTTAAATACTTATTTTGGATTTAAAGCTAATTTCTTTAAACCCTCGTTTATCTACAAAGTGGAAGGAGCTTTTCTCTCCATCATAAAGCTCCACCACATCTGAGATTGACATTGAATGGCCTGTGTAGCCATGTGGTAGTGTTTGAGCATTACAGCTTTCATATATCTGCTCTAAATCGTTAGTGCTAAACTCACCATCAAACACACAAACATAATCCTCTGATTTAATTTCCCCATACTTAGCCATCATAGTTTCAAAAGGCTGAAAACGACAGTCTATATCAAAATCTGAACGAAGTTGCCACACTCGAACATTTTTTAGTGGCTCTATATCTTCAAGCTCATAATATTTTCTATTAATAGCCAGCCTTTCAAACACTCCGTTTTTCCACTCTGTTTCATAGCCTTGCATATATAGCCACTGGGAAAGTTCTTCATTTTTAAAGATGTTATCAACAGTGGCAATATTATCTTTTATATATCCTGTTGGATTTTTATTATAGATAATAAGGTTATGCCTTAGTTCTAAGTTCTTCACAAGCTTGCCTCCTTACATTTTTTGAGTTTCTGCCATCTGCTGATACTGGCTATACTTTTCTAAATAAAACTGAAGGTTTTCTCTTGTATATAGCATAGCTGGGTGATCATCATAGTTAAGCACAAAGGTGCTTTCATAATACATACCACCCTCTTGAATAAGGTCAGCACCTATTCCACCAAAATCAAGATTGTCACTGATAATGCCATCTAAATGTGGGTACTCATCATCAACATATCTCTTTCCTAAATCTACATCATCTTCTACATTATAGTAAAAGTTATATTGACCTTCTTTGATTGCAAGGGCAAAGTTTATTTCCTCTGCCACAGTGTTGATGCCATATCTCTCATCAGTTATTGCTATATAGTCCTCTGCCTCCTGTGGAGTAAAGCTATCGCTTATTAGCTGAAACAGTCGCTTTTCCTTTTCTATAGTGGTTTCTATGCCCATTTCAGAAAGCTTATCTATCGCCCAGTTGGGAAGAGCCTTTTCCTCAACAACACCAAGCACCTGATATCTGCTCCACCTTGCTGTTTCACCATCGGATAAACATGTGGCAAACACAGCCTGTCCTCGTGCCGCTGGGTTACACCCAAAACTACTGGTTGCATACCATAATTGCGCCTTATCGCTAAGATGATTTTCAGATAGATATATTGGATCTATGGCAATTACCTTTTGCTCAAAATCCTGCTTTGATGTATCTGCTACACACTGATTTTTACTAATCATACCAAGATTTAAAAACAGCTTTTGATATTGTGTTATTAGACCATCAAGAATAGCAGGGTGGGAGCTTACTGCATAGCTTTGATTGTGGTGCGATTTTTCTTTTGGGATAAAGAATTTATGGGACCAAGCTTTATTAGCATCACTGAATCTACCATCACTTTCTTTTTCTCTGATGGTATTTGCCAGCACAAAAGCTGTTCGGTGATAACCAAACTCATCCACTATCTTTTTTGCAGAGTCTGCATTTAGATGTGTACCATTAAAGTTTTCGCTAAGTGTTTTTTCAATAAACTCTTTGCACTGCACATTCTTTTGGTAGCTTGCTTTCCACTCATCAACCTCACCTTGACTTTTAGCCTCTGAAAAAGAATAGGGGTATACACCATAATATTCCTTACTCGCCATAATCGTTTTCCTCCATCATAATCTGCTCGTTTAGTTCTCCAAGGCATATTCCTAAGCCTTTTAGCCTATCTTTCATATCTGCTGATACATCTGTTAAGTCGTGGGAGTGACCAACAGGCTCTAAAGTGATTACACCACTATCTTCCTCTACACAAATCATAAGCTTTGTGTCCTCTTTTAGTCCTGCTTCAAGTTTTGCCCAGTCTGGGATATAGAAGTCATCACCTAAGCTATCGCAATAACCACAATTCTCGCAGTCATCACACTCTGAGCAACTTTCTATTAACATCTCTAAAAGCTCATCTGCTTTTTCTTCCAGTGCCTCTACAAGGTTAATAATCTCCAGTGCTGTCATTTCTTTTTTGAGAATTAAAATACAATTATCTGCACCCTCAATGTTCACTTCGTTTACTAATTTTCTGTTTTTCATACTGTTACCTCTTTCTTTTTAAATAATGTTATTTATGATAATCACAAAATATTGTGGTATCAACTATTGTTTTAATGGTTTATCTGGTTTGTGAATTAGCTCATAATCTCCCTGCCTTGAATGAGTAAAAAGGCTACCAAACAAATGCAGTTGGTAGCTTTCTGGCTCAATATGTGGGGTGGGATCATAGTTAGTTATGATGAGTTCCTCATAAACTTCACCCTCTTTCTTGCTCATACTGTGAGGTCTTGTAGTGAGATAGATGTAGAACTCTTTATACAGCTCTTTTATCTCTGGTGCATTGTTATATGACACCATTACATACCCCTCTGCCGAACGAAGCACATCACAAAGCCTTATATGGTCATCTTTTGAGAATGGCACTTCGTTTTTATAAAACCCCTCTGCATCATAGTAAGGAGGATCAGCATACAAAAAGGCATTAACCCTATCGTACTGACGGATTAATGCCTCAAAATCTTTATTTTCAATTGTCACATCTCTAAAGTTATATGAAAATCTCCATATATCCACAAAAAATCGCCTTACATCACATTTTTTACCACCGAATGTTTCACCATTAGCATTAAAGCTATATCGTAGCAGTTTGTAATATGCTGCTGCTCTCTTAATATCTGTTTGGCTATTTTTTTCTAAGATAATTTGTTTTAGTGCCTCGGCTTCTTCTTTGGGGAACATTATTTCTGTAAGGGCTAGTTCGGTTTCTAAATCATCATCTGTGAATTCCTCCTGACTTAGAAACTTCTTACACATCTCAAAATCATCACGAGCATTAAGCGTTAAAAAGCCTATTTCACGAATTA
>CAYJEV010000144.1:0-3711 GCA_964369265.1 uncultured Oscillospiraceae bacterium | reverse complement strand
TTTGGCGCTTTCCGCAGAAAGCGAAACACTTAAAAAAACTAAACAGCTTTCACATCAAAAAACAATACAGGCACAAATACTAGTTATTCACAATTAAAAACTGGGGTGACGACATATGAAAGCTTCACAAAACCATAAACAGAGGAACGCACTATCCGTCCCCACCCATCAAGTAAGCGAAAGCGGACCCTTGATGGCAACGAAACCAGATGCCAACACACAAACTTAAAATGGCGACTACTAGTCGCCGCTACAATTTGCAGTGTCATTATTGGTTTTGTATGACTATAAACAGCACACCAAAAGTTGATGCACCAAAAATGGTAGGGTGCGGCGCTCGACGCACCGTCGCACGAAAATCGCCACAAAGGCACGCAATTTGCCACAATGTCGTACACAAGCCAGACACAAGCAACGATTGACAGGTCATTTTGGTGTTAGGGTTAGCTATGGTTTTATGCGTTTAATTGTGTTTTAGCTCAAGGAATGCGTTGACAGGATATATAACATTGCTGTGTTATTTGATATTTTGCCAAGAATAGAATATTAGCGAATGCACAAACCCTAAACGCCGTTAAAGGTTAGCTTAAATACGCATTCGTTAATATATTTCCAGTCCTCTTTGCACTGCATTAGATAAGCTCTGCCTTTGTCAGTTAAGCGATAATATTTTCTTGGCGGTCCGCTAGAAATATTTTTTGAAAAACAGTCTGTGTATTCGTCGGAGAGCAGTCGCCTTAGAATGGTGTAGACAGTTTGTTCGCTTGTATCTGCGAACACCTCTGTCACCTGCTTCATAATCTCATAGCCATACATCTCCCCTGTGCCAATAATGGAAAGCACACAAAATTCAAGCACTCCTTTTTTTAGCTGCGCTATCATTAAGCCACCTCCCTGCTTTTAAGGCTGATTTTGTAAATAAAGCTTTGCACAAGCCATGTCGCAGCAAAAGATATGGCTAGGACTAAAACAGTACGCAGTAAAGCTTCTGCTAACTCTCCCATAACAATGGCTGTAAAGCTATCTATATTTGCCGATAAATCCGCCGAAGTTATTATGTTTATTATTTGATATTGAAGAGAGAGGAAGATTAGCGAGATCACTACATATATTAAGCTTCGCTTTCCAATTTTGAAGTAACGATAACCCCCAAAGGCAGCTAAATAGCAACTAAGCCTTAAGTTTATAAACAGAAAGCGAGAAAAATATTTGCCTATATACTGCCTGTTCTCAGCAAATATTTCTATAAACTCTGGAAGGGATAAGATTACTGATACCGCAATTAAAAGCTGCAAGGACAAAACTACTAATATGATTATGAATAGTATTTTATCTGCTGTTGTATTCCTATCATGTTTTTTGAATAGAGCCTTGTTTCCTATGATGATAGACAACACAGGAAAATACAAAGCTAACAAAGGAATGAGGGAGTATTCATGCATTGAAAACATAGCGTCGAACATATCAAAATAGGCATAGCTAAAAAAGCCTAAAGCCACTAAAGCGATCAGCCTTTTTGACATATTGCTAGGCAAGCCTCTCTCGTGGAGAATTTCTTCAACAATGAGATTTGGATCGCCACACTCCTCTATTGCCAAAGCCTGATTTTCGCTACTATCGATATAATTCTCATAGTGCTTTATTATCTCTTTAAGCTCTCGTCTAGGAATTGAAAATCTAAGCCCAAGGCGAATTTTTCCGATAAATTTTGATTTTGTCATATGAATTTCTCCTTTTGAAAAACAATACTGTTCATTAAACAGTAATTTGATGGTTTTTTAAGATAAAATACAATTTTAGGATTTTAAAAGCAACGCCAAAATTTATTGTTTGTAAAAATAAACACGACTACTTTTCTATAAACAGTGCTATTATACCCCTATTTTAGCATACTACTGTTTAATAATCAATAATTAAATTGCACAAAAATATAGTGTATACAAACTGCAAATTGTAGATTTTTAGAGAAAAAATATATAAAACTGCAATTTACACTTGTAATTTACAAGTTTTGTGTGCTATAATGGACGAGTTAATTTTAAAAATTGAAAGGGGAGAGGCTAATGTTAGGATTTAATAACGAGGCGTATATCAAAGAACAGAGCGAAAGAATAAAAAGTAGGGTAAATAATTTTGGTGGAAAGCTTTATTTAGAGTTTGGCGGAAAGCTATTTGATGATTACCACGCTGCAAGAGTATTGCCTGGATTTGATGTAAACGGAAAGGTTAAAATGCTTGCGAGCATGAAAGAGCAAGCAGAAATAATACTATGTATTAGTGCGCCAGATATTGAGAGCAATAAGGTTAGAGGAGATTTTGGTATCACTTATGACCTAGATGTGCTAAGACTTATTGACAATTTAAGAAGCCTTGACCTATATATTGGCAGTGTCGTTATCACAAGATTTGCTGATCAAGCCGCTGCGATTACCTTTAAAAATAAGCTTGAAATGAGAGGCGAAAAAGTATACCTTCATCGCCACACAAAGGGCTATCCATCTGATGTTGACACTATTGTTAGCGACGAAGGCTATGGAGCAAACCCATATATTGAAACAACAAAACCTCTTGTTGTGGTAACAGCTCCAGGGCCTGGAAGCGGAAAGCTTGGAACTTGTCTAAGCCAGCTTTATCATGAGCTGAAGAGAGGAGTTAAGGCAGGATACGCAAAGTATGAAACTTTCCCAGTTTGGGATTTGCCCCTTCATCACCCAGTGAATGTTGCATATGAGGCAGCAACTGTCGATCTAGCTGATGTTAATATGATTGACCCATTCCATTTCGATAAGTACGGCATTACAACAGTTAACTACAATAGAGATATTGAGGTTTTCCCTGTTGTTAAGAATACGCTTGAGAAAATTGTTGGCGAAGAAATATACTATTCTCCAACTGATATGGGCGTTAACATGATAAGCAAAGGCATTGTTAATGATGATATTGTTAGAGAAGCTGCAAAGCAAGAGATAATTAGAAGATATTATCACACTAGATGCGGACATAAACAAGGGACTATGGACAATTCTTCTATTGATAGAATGGAAAATCTAATGAAGATGTTAGGGATTTCCACAGCTGATAGAAAAACTGTTGCCCCAGCTATAAAAACATCCGAAGAGAAGAATGTTAGCGCTATTGCACTTGAGCTTGAAGATGGCACTATTGTTACTGGAAAATCTTCTGGGCTTATGAATGATACAGCTTCTGTACTTCTTAACTCTGTAAAAGTGCTTGCTGGCTTGCCAGATGAGATGCTTTTGATCTCACCAATTGTATTAGAGCCTATGATTGCGCTAAAGAAAAATGCGCTTGGAAGCAAATATCCAGTGTTAAACGCTGAAGAAGTTCTGCTTGCTCTTAGTGTAAGCGCTGCTTTTAACCCTTCTGCTGCACTTGCAACAGAACAGCTTTCAAAGCTAAAAGGCACACAAGCACATTCCTCTAATATTATTACTCAAGCAGATAGCTCACTATTTAGAAAGCTTGGAATTGATATTACTTGCGAGCCTATCTTCCCAACTAGCAGCTTATACTTTAGATAGTATCTTGAGTTTAAGAAATAAATAACACACATATTATATTGAGAGATGGATAGTAAAATGCTGTCCATCTTTTATATTAGCTTTAGTGAAAAATGAAGAATGAAAAGTGAAAAATTAATGTATCACTTCGTGATAGATTTAAGATTGTATTTTAAATTAAGGCTTTAAG
>CAYJEV010000143.1:0-3779 GCA_964369265.1 uncultured Oscillospiraceae bacterium | reverse complement strand
AAAAAAAACTGGTGTGACTTTTCAATCACACCAGCCTAAATTTAATCATTAGCCAAACATCGTTAATAGGAAACCAGCAGCAACAGCTGAACCGATAACACCAGAAACGTTTGGTCCCATAGCATGCATTAGTAAGTAGTTGCTTGAGTTAGCCTCTTGACCAACTTTTTGTGCAACACGAGCTGCCATAGGAACAGCAGAAACGCCAGCAGCGCCAATTAGTGGGTTAATCTTGCCCTTAGTTATAACACACATTAGCTTGCCAAATAGTACACCGCCAGCAGTTGAGAATACAAAAGCTGTTAGTCCTAAAGCAACGATTTTTAATGTGTCAGCAGAAAGGAAGATATCGCCCTTAGTTGTTGCGCCAACAGACACACCTAAAAGAATAGTAACGATGTTGATAAGCGCATTTTGAGCTACATCAGAAAGTCTTTCAACAACACCAGACTCTTTAAATAGATTGCCAAGCATTAACATACCAATTAGTGGAGCAACAGATGGTAAGAATAATACACAAATTACTGTTACAGCAATTGGGAAGATAAGCTTCTCAGTCTTTGAAACAGGTCTTAATTGTGACATCATAATCTCGCGCTCTTTTTTGCTAGTTAAAGCCTTCATAATTGGAGGCTGAATCATTGGGATTAGCGCCATGTATGAATATGCAGCAACAGCAATTGGGCCTAAGTAATCAGGGGCTAGCCTGTTGGTTAGGAAGATAGCTGTTGGGCCATCTGCACCGCCAATAATAGCAA
This sequence comes from uncultured Oscillospiraceae bacterium, assembly GCA_964369265.1. GTDB lineage: Bacteria > Bacillota > Clostridia > Oscillospirales > Ruminococcaceae > DAMCAP01. The sequence goes on along the minus strand of CAYJEV010000143.1, from coordinate 3,021 downwards.
TAGCAGCAGCAACATTAGGAGCAAATCCTAATAAGCTTGCAAAGAAGAATGCAACATAAATACCAATCTGAGCAGCACCACCTAATAGTAGTGAGGATGGGTTAGCAATAAGCGGACCGAAATCTGTCATTGCGCCAATTCCAAGGAAGATTAGAGATGGGTAAATTCCAAGCTTAACGCCTTGGCTTAAATACCATAGAAGTCCGCCATCTGTAAAAGTTCCAGCTGGAGGCGCATCCATAATTCCTGTGATTGGCAGGTTTACAAGAAGCATACCAAATGCGATAGGCAGAAGAAGCATAGGCTCATACTGCTTTGCAATTGCAAGGTAAATAAGACCAAAAGACACTAATATCATAACACCTTGCTGCCATGTTAATGCCATAAGACCGCTATCTTGAACGAGAGCGACTATTGTATCAATAAAGGACATTTTTTATTCCTCCTAGTTTAGAGTGCAGAGAGTGTCGCCAGTAGCCACAGACTTACCTGTCGCAACAACCATCTGTCCAACAACTCCGTCACGAGGAGCTGTAATTTCATTTTCCATTTTCATAGCCTCAAGGATAAGCAGAGTTTCGCCCTTTTTAACGCTTTGGCCAGCAGAAGCAACTATCTTAACAATAGTACCAGGCATTGGAGCTGGAATAGCCTCGCCAGATACTGTAGCAGCTGGAGCTTGTGCAGGCGCAGCAGCTGGTGCAGCAGCAACAGGAGCTGCAACTGGAGCAGCCATAGCCACAGGAGCTGGAGTATCGTTAACAGAAACTAGCATAGCCTCGCCCTTATCAACCTCAACCTCATAATCCTTGCCGTTTAATGAGATAATGTATTTCATAATCGTTATCCTCCGTATTTTACCTACTTCACTTCTTTAATAGAACGGAAGTAAAGTTGATTTAATGGTGTTTCTAATTTATCAGCAACAATTGCCATTAGCAGTGCAGCAGTTTTGTCATCAACCTCATATAGGTTAACATCGCCATTTGACTTTGTTTCCTCTAGCACTCTCATTCCAGCTGGAATAGCAGGAGCTGAAGGTGCAACTGGAGCTGGAGCAGGTTCTGCTGCCTTTGGAGCAGGTGCTGCTGGCTTGCCAAATGTTTTGCCAAGAATGATAACAAGAATAGCCAAAAGAGCAAGAGCAATCATTACAACCGTTATACCACTAGCGGCTAATGAAAGCGCCTCTGAAGCAGTATATGGTGTTAATAGAGTTGTACTTATCATAAAGTCCTCCTTAGTCTACTCTGCGGATAGAGTAGGTAACTTTGTTTTTCTCTTTTTCTTCTCTTGCAGCAAAGAAATTATCAGCAATAGCTGGGAAAGCGATGTATGAAAGTACATCTTCGTCACTTCTTGCCTTATCGCCCATTTGCTTTTTAGTTTCCTCAAAAGCTGGAGCTAAATCATCAGCAAAGCGAGTTGTTCTTGGAGTGCCATCGCCTAAAATTTGCTTAATTAGCGCTGGGCTAACTGTGCCAGGAGCCTGACCATATTCGCCCTTAACATAAGATTTAATCTCATTAGATACAACCTTATATCTCTCGCCAGCAAGCACGTTGTTAACAGACTGAACGCCTGTCATTTGGCTCATTGGAGTTACAAGAGGAGGGTGACCTAAATCTTCCTTAACTCTTGGAACTTCTGCAAGAACCTCTGGAAGTCTATCATAAGCGTTTTGCGCCTTTAATTGAGCAACAAGGTTAGAAAGCATTCCGCCAGGAACTTGGTAGATTAGCGCATCTGTTACTGTACCCATTACATATGGATCAAGCAGACCAGAAGCTAATGCTTTTTCTTTAATTGGAGTGAAGAAGTCGTTAATTTTTCTAACAGACTCATCGTTTAAGTCAACTTCATATCCACATTGACGCAGTGCGTAAGCCATAGTTTCAGTTGCAAACTGGCTAGTACCGCCGGATAGAGTTGAGATAGCTGTGTCGATAACATCAGCGCCAGCCTCAACAGCCTTCATTAGTGTCATTGAAGCAAGACCAGTCGTACAGTGTGTGTGGATAACAAGAGGAAGATCAACCTTAGCCTTAATAGCCTTAACTAGATCGTAACACTCTTGAGGCCCCATAATACCAGACATATCCTTTAGGCAAATGGAATCGCAACCCATATCCTTTAGAGTTTGAGCAAGCTCAACATATTTTTCTGGTGTGTGAACTGGGGAGATTGTAAAGCAGATTGTACCAGAAGCGTGTGCACCTTGCTTCTTAGTTTCTTCAATTGCAACTCTCATGTTCTCTGGGTCGTTTAGTGCATCAAAAATTCTGATGATATCCATACCGTTTTTAACAGCAAGCTCAACGAATTTTCTAACAACATCGTCTGGATATGGCTTGTAGCCTAGCAGGTTTTGCCCTCTTAGTAGCATTTGTAGCTTTGTATTTGGACAAGCTGCTTTAATTTTTCTTAGTCTTTCCCATGGATCTTCCTTTAGGTATCTTAGGCAGCTATCGAATGTAGCTCCGCCCCAACACTCTAGTGAATAGTATCCAGCCTTATCCATCTCGGATAGTATTCCCTCGAAATCCTCAAATGGCATTCTAGTCGCTAGTAGCGACTGGTTTGCATCTCTCAAAACAGTTTCGGTTATGCCAATTTTTCTCATAATGTGCCTCCATTTTAAATCTGCATTTTCGGCGTTTATCCTTCTAATAATTGCGCCAGTATATTTAATATATCACCTATTGCCCCAAATTACAACTGTTTTTTGCAAAAAAGATAGTCATTTTTATAACGATATGATGTTTTTCCGTCAAAACAAACTTGTTTTTTTGAATTTAAGCCCATATATTGTATTATCCTTCCAGTTTTTATAGTTGTTTTGAAGCATAATATCCTTGCCAAATAAAAAACTGCAAACATTAAATAACAAAACCAAACTATATGTTTAGAGGTGTTTCCATACTAGGGACTTCAATTTTTGGTGGGTCATTTATGGTTATACAAAACCTCAAATGACATTGCAAAACCCTATACCACCACAAACTAGCGACCAACAAAAGC
>CAYJEV010000142.1:0-3795 GCA_964369265.1 uncultured Oscillospiraceae bacterium | reverse complement strand
TGCAGAAATTGCTACAAGGCACAGCGTACAGTAATCCTTAAACTACAATCGCCATCGTAAATAAACTTTATGTTTAAACAAAAAGAATAGCGAGATTAAAAAAAGAGAGATTAAAAGATAAAATAGTGAAAAAACATCTTTAATAGTAGAAAAAGTTATGTTATACTATATATTGATATATTATAGTTAATTTAATGATAATGTAATTTTGTTTTATATTAAGGAGAAAAAAGATGGCAAGAGAGAATAAATTCACAGGCAGTGCGCCGAAAAAGAGAAAGCCTGAGGCTAAAAAGGCAGATTTTAAGAGATCAGACTTTAAAAAATCTGATACAAGAAAAAGAGAACATAGCTCAAACGATGAAATGAGAGATGATATAGTTGTTGGAAGAAATCCTGTTATAGAGCTTTTATCTGGAAAAGCACCTGTTGATAATATCTACATTCAGCAAGCTGATTCTAAAAGTGGTGCTATATTAAAAATTATGAACATGGCGAGAGAAAAAGGCATTGTTATAAAGGAAGTAACAAAAGAAAAGCTTGATAGCCTTTCTCCAAGCATTGCCCATCAAGGAGTAATTGCAGTTCTTGCAGCTAGTAGCTTTGCCAGCGTTGAGGATATATTGGCTAAGGCTGGCGAGAAGGATCTGCTTATTATTATCTGCGACGAAATTGAAGACCCTCACAACTTAGGAGCTATCATTAGGACTGCTGATGCTGTTGGTGCTGATGGCGTTATAATACCATCACGACGTGGGGTTGGCTTAACTGCTGCTGTTATGAAGTCCTCTGCTGGAGCGGCTGTTCATATGCCTGTTGCGAAAGTGTCTAACATCACAGCAACTATTAAGCAACTAAAAGACGCTGGTGTGTGGATATTTGGAGCAGATATGAACGGCGAAGTCTATAGCAATGCTAACTTTAAAGGTTCAGTTGGTCTTGTTGTTGGTTCAGAAGGCTCTGGAATTTCAAGGCTTGTTAAAGAAAACTGCGATGTAATTGTTTCAATGCCAATGAATGGTAAAATAAATTCTCTAAATGCGTCTGTTGCTGCTGGAGTGCTTATGTATGAGGTAGTAAGACAGAGAGCTATAAAGTAAGGAGGTAGGCTATGTCAAGCAAATATACAGCTGATGATATTTTAAGAGAGCTTGAACTAGTTAGACAAAAAAGCAAACAACCTATACAAACCGAAAACACACATACTGCTCCTATAATAGAGCCAAAGCCAATAGTAGAAACTGCCCCTAAAACCCCAATAAAAGAAGCTTCGCCTATCAAGAGCGCAGAGTCTAATGTACAAGTGCCACAATCACCACAAACTCAAGTTAGTGTTGAGGATTTGTTAGGGGATATTAAGGCTGGCACAAAGATAAATGATGAAGATGCGTTCTCAAGCCTTTTTGAGGATATTGCTCCAAAGGCTAGTAGCACAAACCAAACCTCAACAAAAACAGCTATAGATTTTGGGAAAACTGCTGTTATTGAAGAGGAAGCTAAAGCGAAGCCTGCAAACGATGATTTTGTCGGCAGCGATACAATGGAGTTTGAGAAGGTTAAGGAAAGGAAGATGGGGAATTTCCTCAACACCTTTTCGATAGAAGACAAGGCAGATGATATAGTAAACTCAACAACATCTTGGACGCTTGATCCTAAAATCATAATAGATGACAATCAGCCAGAACCAGAAGAGGAAATAGAAGAGCCAACACCAAAAAAGCTTTCTATTATGTCAAAGATAAAGAAGAATGTTGAGGTCGAGGCAAATAGCAATGAGCATATTGATGAAGACGAGGAAGAGATTGAGTATAACTCTCTTGAAGACGAGGGGGAAGTGCATGACTTCTTAATAAAATCCAAAAATCTTGCTTTTATGCGACTAGGTGTGACAACAGCTTCATTTGCAGCTTTGCTATATTTTGCTATTGCAAACTTTGTTAGAATACCTCTACTGCCGTTTATGTTCCCAGAAGATAATATGCAGATGTTCCTAATAGCGAACTTAGCTGTGTTGTTAATTAGCATACTATCCTCTGCAACTGCAATTGGAAATGGACTTGTAAGCTTAGTAACATTGAAGGGCGATAGCGAATCGGCTGTTGCTGTTTCAGCAATCACAATTTTTGCGCATGGTATAGCCCTAATTGTTAATAACCACTTTATAACAGAAGGGCAGGGGCATTTTTATTTTGTTGTTGCTGCGCTGATATTATTTGTAAGCGCTATTGCTAACTACTTAAATGCTGTTAGGGTGCTTGACAATTTTAGTATTGTGCTTTCGCAAAATGCTAAAAAAGTTTTTGTAACTGCTGAAACCCCAGAAAAGGCAGAAGCTATTGTTAGCCCTCAAGAAATTGAAAACCCAGAAGTAATTTATGCAGTTAACACTAGCCTTCCAAAAGGGTTTATGAAAAATTCTTTTGCAAAGCATGTTGGTGTTGAAAGATATTTAATCCCAGCTTATATTGGAGTTAGCTTATTGATTAGCATTTTCACATTCTTCACTAGCGGGGATGTGATGAAGGCCTTCACTTATTTCACAGCCATTGTAGCAGTTGCTGCTCCAATTGGCGGAATAATGATTTATGCTGTTCCTCTATATAAAGTTTCTCAAAAGCTTAGTTCAAAAGGAATGGCTATCTTAGGCGAAAAGGCAGTTGCTGACATGAAGCATATATCTGCTTTAATGCTTAGCGGCGGCGATTTATACTATGGCAAAAATGCCCCTATTTATGGCATTAAGCCAGTCGTTCCAGAGCTTCTTAACAGGGCGATAACGGATATGGCTTCAATAGCTGTTAGCCTTAACATGCCAGCAAGACAATCTCTTTTAAACACTATCAATAACGATTATGCCTTAATTAGCAATCTTGAGAGCTATCAGATTATTCCTGAAAAGGGCGCTATAGTTCAGATTGAGGGAAGAAAAGTTCTTATGGGAAATAGGGCGCTTATGCAAATGTATAACATTAGCGTTCCATCAGAAGAACAAGAAGCTAATCTTAAGAATGGCAAAAAAGAGCTGCTTTATATAACAGATTCTGATAGGATAACTGCAATTTTTGTTGTCGGATACAATCCATCTCATTCTGTTATCGCTGGACTTGATAAGCTTGAGAGATATGGTATAGGCATTAGCATTAGCAGCGCTGACCCTAACATCACAGCAAAGAGAGTTAGCCAAGATCTTGACTATGATGACACTTTTGTCAACTTAGTTGATGCTTCTGCAACGGTGTATTGCGAGGAGCTATACAAGGAGGATTCAACACGTCCTTCTGGCATTATCCTATCAACTCAACCTTCAATGCTGTTAAAAAGTTTCAACACATGTTTCTTAATTGAAAGAGGCATTAAGTTTGCAACTATAATACAAGCTATTGCGTTGGTGTTTGGATTTGCTGCAACTGCTTTCCTAGCCATCTCTGATGCAATTAACAATTTAAGCTTTATCAATATTGTTATTTTCCAAATAATAACCCTTATCGCTGTTATGCTATCAATAACTGCAACAAAAACTGAATAGCATAGAAATATAAAATAATGACATCGCCGTTTTAAAAATGGCGATGTCATTTGTGTTTTTGTTTAATTGGTAATATTTGTGAACGAACATCCGAAAGGGTTGTCCCCATCCTTGTCAAAAAATTAAGTGACATTGCGAATTGTAGCGGCGACTATTAGTCGCCATTAGTCATTCACCACTAAACCATTAGTCATTAGTCAATCATATGGTTTTATTGCCATCAAGGGTCCGCTTTGCTGCCTTGATGGGTGTTTTTTAATCTCGCTATT
>CAYJEV010000141.1:0-3830 GCA_964369265.1 uncultured Oscillospiraceae bacterium | reverse complement strand
AGGGGCAGCCCTTTGATGCTGAAATTTTTTGAAAAAATTTAGCAAAACTTTTACTAAGCCTGACGGAACACTGCAAGTTTAGTGAAAGCCCCTTAGTCTTTAGCCTTTAATTATCTCCCTAACAACTTTTGAAGAAAGCGCATATCCAGCAGTCGGTGGAACAAAAGGCGAGCTAGTTGGGGGATGTCTTCCATTCTCTTCGCCAACAGTTAGCTTTAATGACTGTTCAGTTGAATAGACAACATCAAGCTTGTCTATTCCTCTCTTTAGCAGCTCTTTTCTGATAACCCTTGCCAATGTGCAAAATCCGCCCTTAGTGTCCTTTATGTCGCCAGTTGTAATTTTAGTTGGATCAAGCCTTCCGCCAGTGCCCATTGAGGCGATTAGCTTAACTCCTCTTTTATGGCACTGCTCTGCTATATACAGCTTTGTTGTGACTGTGTCTATCGCGTCTATTATATAGTCAGGCTTAAACTCGAAAATAGCCTCTGCGTTTTCAGGAAGAATAAAATCCGTTATTAAGCTAACACTAACATCTGGGTTAATGCTCAAAAGCCTTTGTTCCCAACACTCAGTTTTTTTCATCCCAACAGTCGCTTTTAAGGCTATCAGCTGGCGATTTATGTTGCTTTCTTTAACGACATCAGCGTCCACCAAAAGCAAATTACCAACACCACATCGGCATAAGCTCTCGACAGCAGCTCCGCCAACTCCTCCAAGCCCTAAAACAGCAACTCTAGCCATTTCAAGTTTCTTCATTCCCTCATCTGTTAACAACATCGAGGTTCTCGTTTTAAAATTTTCCATTTTGTATTTCCTCTTTTTATTTACGGCAGTTTTTTTCCGCAACTAGGGCAGTAACTATACTCCCCCTCAACCCTCTCTCCGCAATAAGGGCAAAAAGCAGTTTTAGCTTGCTCTTCAAAATCCATACTGCTATTAGTGTTATTATTATCTCTATTTATATAATTATCAAATGGGTCAGGTTCTTCGCCATCTTCAACTATATCAAAGCTTGAAAAACGATTTTTGCTTGTCGCATTTTTATAGTGGTACAGCCCTTGAACAATAGCCATTATTATAAAAAATACACCGAACAAAGCAAACAATGGTGGTGCGCCTATTAAAAATGCCATAACAGTCCAAATAAATCCAAATGTCGCCACAAACACAGATAAAACTGCGCTCATCCCTGATGATGCCCTTCCTGGCTTTATGCTTTTCATTTCATTCAGCTCCTTAATGTATTATATACTATGTGTTATTTGTCTAGTTAATTATACCAAATTAAACCCTTAAAATTTAAGTTGCATCGACAAAACTGCCCTCAACATACCATAAAAGTTCATTAGGGTTTAATACTAGCTCGCAGCCTTTCGCACCAGCACTTATTCCTATTTCATCAAAATTAGTTGCTTTAATATCAATATATGTCGGGTATTTTTTCTTCATACCTATCGGAGAACACGCCCCTCTAACATATCCAGTTAGCGATAAAATATCCTTCATAGCAACCATTTCAAGCTTTTTATTGCCACTAACACTAGCAGCTTTCTTTAGGTTAAGCTCACAGTTTATTGGTATACAAAACACATTAACGCCATTTTTATCACCCTTTGTCACTAAGGTTTTAAATACCACATCAGCGCTTACACCTAGCCTATTAGCAACATCAACACCTAAGCTATTATCTTCTTTAACTTCATATTCATAAAACTTATAGGTTATCTTAGCGATATCTAAAAGCCTCATTGCGTTTGTTTTAATCAAAATCTCACCTCTTTACATAATGATATTATATACAACCAGTGTGCTTAACACACTAAACAGGCTGCCAAGCAGATAATATTCGGCAAATTCTTTATCATGCGATATTTTATCATATCTAGCAACAGACTTTGCTGCAAAAATTAAACCAATTGCAGAATACTCACCCTCAAAAATCATAGCTACAATGATTAATCTTTCCAAAGTGCCGATAAATGCACCCGTTTTTAAAGACTTATTCTCTGTTTCACTATCATTATTATCGGTTGTGTTGACGCCATCACTTTTATATTTACTAAGAATAATTTTGCACAGGTCATTAACTGGAGTATGTAAAATTAAAGCAATTATACAAAAGTTAATAATATTATAGTTTTCTAGGTTAATTAGCTGTAATAATTCAGTTATATATTTAGATATAGAGATGCTTATATTTGAGTATACAACAAATAAGCTAAATGAGAACAGCATTATAATATATATAAGTTGCTCATATAAGTCGAAATAGCTGTTCGTGCTTTTTTTGTTTTTAAAATGATTAATAATACACACTGCTACTGCGTATATAATAAAAGCGAAAGCGATAGTTTCTAAGCCTAGATCAATGCTAAATGCTAATTTAATCAATATAAGTTGTGTTGCGAAATAAAAAATAGTATGTATAAATCTGTTGTATGATGGACGTGTTTTTGGATAAATGTAAAAGTCAATAATAACGTGAGCGACTATCATTACTATAAACATGCTTTTAAACATCTAGCAATCCTCCGCTTTTAATGTACGATTGTATACTTTGAATACCATTATTATATTGATAAAACATTGAAGATTTTATAGCTTTGTTAACTGTAGACTGTGTTACATTTAATTTTGTTGCTGTTTCGTATTGGTTTTCTCCACACCCTTTGTAGCACTCGATAGTGTGTCGTTGTTTAGTAGTCCAGTTGCTTTTAATAGCGTATGTTAATTCTAAAATAGACTCCAATAACATATTAGTATCTTCTTTTTCAGTATGTATCAGTATATTAGATGGGGAGTTTTTATATTTAGATTCTTTAATTTTAAGTTTATCAATCATTTTTCTTGCATAATGATAAGCTGGGCCATCTGCCCCTATCGACATCTCAGGGTTAATATAGGTATTGATGGCACCAATACCTATACCAAACCTAATTTTAGTTGGATATACTGATTTTTCTATTTCAAAAATAATATTAAACAAATTGTCATTAGTGATTAATAATCCTTGAAACTCATCGCCCAGTGTTATCATAAACTTAGAAGATATATCATCACTGTATTTATTATTGATATTATCAAGGACTACATTCAATTTTTTTTGAAATACATCTCGATTTTTAATTTCTCTGGAATCTACTATATCGCCTATAATAGCAATATATTTTTTATTGTGCATTAACTCACCTCTTTAATATGTAATAATCCCCCAAAATTTCACTAGAAGATAGCCTTTTTAATGCATCATTTCGAAAGATAGCCTTTTAAGCGCATCATTTTAAAAGATAGTCTTTTAAGTGCATCTTTTGGCAGGGAAATCCTATATGACAGCCCATTTTTTAGTGAATAGTGTACTCTACATTACCCTTAATTACACACAAAACGAAAAATAACATCGCAAATTGTAGCGGCGACTAGTAGTCGCCATTTTAGTTTTTCACTAGTCCTCTAGTTTTGTTGCCATCAAGGGTCCATTTCATTGCCTTGATGGGTGGGTTCGGATAGTGCATTCCTCTGTTTATGGTCTAGTTAAGCTTTCACATGAACACACCCCAGCTTTTATGTGAACTTTAGATTTTTGAGCCTGACTTGTTTTTAATGTGAAAGCTGTTTGGTTTCTTTTTAAGTGTTTCGCTCATTGTGATGAGCGATGAAGGCTCTGCCTTTCAAAACCGCAATTTTTTGCAAAAAATTGAGTAAAACTCCCTTTAAGCCTGACGGAACACTTCAAGTTTAGTACGAAACCACTTAGTCATTAGCCTATTAAAGCTCAGTTAACCCTCTATAGTAAATGCCCCTCGTTTTCTCTCCCTCAAGAGCCTCGC
>CAYJEV010000140.1:0-3832 GCA_964369265.1 uncultured Oscillospiraceae bacterium | reverse complement strand
AAGGGGCAGCCCTTTGATGCTGAAATTTTTTGAAAAAAATTTAGCAAAACTTTTACTCTACCTAACGGAACACTGCAAGTTTACTGCGAAACCCTTAGTCATTAGCCTAACAAAGCTTATCTCCAGTTACTTTTCATCAGATGAACAGCTAGAAACAACGCCTCTCTTGCTATCAATTAAAGCAGTAATCCCATGCTTTAATAATAGTGTTGCTTGTGAACAACCAACTATAACTGGTATATCAAGGCTTAAACCAACAACAGCTCCGTGAGAGTCAATTCCGCCCTCTTCAGTCACAATTCCGCCAGCAGTTTTAAGCAGATTCATAATTGCGTTGGAGGTTTTAGGGATTACTAATATGTCGCCAGCATTAAAGTTCTTTATCGCCTCAGCCTCTGATTTAACAACACACAGCTTCGATACTCCTGTGTGGTTGCCAATTCCCTGACCAGAAGCAATTATATCCCCAACAACATGCACCTTAATTGCATTGCTAGTTCCAGGAATGCCAATAGGTACGCCAGCAGAAAGCACAACAAGCTCGCCATCCTTGACAATCCCAGCATCTCGACAAGCCTTAACAGAGCCATCAAATAGCTCATCGCTTGTGTCAATATGCGGTGTCATAACAGGAGTTACTCCCCAAGAAAGGGCAAGTTGCCTGTAAGTTGAAACAAGTGGGGTACAGCCTATAATTTTAACCCCAGGTCTAAAGGAGGAAGCCATCCTTGCTGTATATCCTGAATGCGTTATTGACACAATTGCAGCTGCGTTTATATCACGAGATATAGTGCAGGTTGCGTGTGCGATAGCGTAGGTGATGTCTGTGAATTCTGGTTTTGAAATATCCATCATTCTCTGCCAGTAGTTAATGTCCTTTTCTGTTCTTTCGGCAATTGTCGCCATCATCCTTAAAGTTTCGATAGGGTATTTGCCGTTAGCAGTTTCGCCTGAAAGCATAACAGCGCTTGTGCCATCATAAATTGCATTTGCAACATCGGCAGCTTCGGCACGAGTCGGACGAGGTCTTGTTGTCATTGAGTCAAGCATTTGAGTTGCAGTTATAACCATTTTGCTCGCAGCAACGCTTTTTTTGATAAATTCTTTCTGTACAATTGGCACTTCCTCAGTCGCTATTTCAACTCCCAAATCGCCCCTTGCAATCATAATACCATCAGAAACTCTTAATATATCATCAAAGTTCTCAACGCCTTTAGCGCTCTCAATTTTAGAAATGATTTTTATTGTCTTGCAGTTATACTCAGCAAGAATTTTTCTAATCTCAAGCACATCAGCAGCAGAGTTTACAAAAGAAGCAGCGATGAAATCATATCCTTTTTCAATACCAAATATAATATCAGCTCTGTCTTTTTCAGAGATATAAGGCAGGGAAATATTAACACCAGGAATGTTAATACTCTTTCTATTGGATAAAGCACCGCCATTTACAATGCTACAAATAATATCATTGCCCTCAATTTTTTCAACTCTTAGCTCAATAAGCCCATCATCAATTAAAACTCTATTTCCAACTTCTAAGTCTTTGTTAAGCTTATGATAATTAACAGATACTCTGCTAGCATCTCCCTCAATTTCTTCAACAGTTAAGGTTATTTTCTCTCCTGTTTTAAGCTCTACTTTTTCGTCTTTAAGCACACCAGTTCTAATCTCAGGACCTCTTGTGTCAAGCATAGTTGCAACAGGAAGTTGAAGCTCATTTCTAGCCTTATCTACAAGATCAAACATTTTACCATGACCTTCGTGATCGGAGTGAGAAAAATTAAATCTCGCAACGTTCATACCATTCTTCATAAGCTCTGTAATCATCTCAAAAGAAGATACAGCAGGACCTAATGTACACACAATTTTTGTCATTCTCATAAGAAACCTCTCCTAACTATTATTAAATATATTTTAATCAGAGGAATACACTCCCCATAAAACCCATAACTTTATTCTGCAACTGGAGATTTGCTTGAGTTTATCACTTTTTCAGTTCTTGTTCTAAGCGATTATTTACTTTTATTGTAATGCTTTAAATGCGTGATGTCAATAACTATTCTTTATCTAAAAAGCTAAAAGCTTCAGGGCAAACCCTAGCATAATGGAATAGATATTGTTGAGCGATGCCAGCTTCTGGAACAAGGTATTCTGGCAGACCATCAGGGAAGAAATGCGCATCGACTCTTTTAATCCACACATCGACTGGATAACATTCAACTCTGTTAAATCCAAAAAGCAAGCTGCAATCAGCAACTTTTCTGCCAATACCGACTATCTTCATAAGCTCATTTCGTGCTTCTTCAATAGGGGCAGTATAAAGCATATTAAGATTAACTTCGCCTGAATGTATTTTTGTTGCCGCATCAATAATATATCTATTTCTAAAGCCTGCCTTTAAAGGAGCTAAATCATCGGCTGTTAAGCTTGCGAGCTTTTCGGCTATTGGAAAGGAATAGCTATCTCCAACTTTCTCTCCAAACTGAATACATAAATTTTCTATTATGCCTTTAATCCTCTTTATGTTATTGTTTTGGCTAATAATGAAGCTAATTATTGTTTCGAATCCCTCTTGCTTTAGCACCCTAATTCCAGGAGCAAAGCTAATAGCCTTTTCCATAAAAGGATTTTGCTTAAATATTTCTTTTAGCGCTTCATAATCTCTATCGAGGTCAAAATAATCTCTCCAGACGGCTTTATCGCATTCTTCTATTCCATCAACATATATATTATGCCCATCTTTGAATATGCGAACATTTTTATTAAAAGCAACTCCTGAAAAGCTGCCGTCTGAATTTTCTTTCCATCTAAAAGCCTGCCCACAATCGAGGGTATCGTGTAAAGAGAGATGTTCTAGCTCTCCTATAAAAACTATTTTATTGTTCATATATCATCAACTTTCTATCGTTTTCTATCATTATACATCTAAAATTATATTTTTTAAAGCTTTTTTAGTAGAAAGGGGTGTAAACTTTTTGTAGTAAAATTTTACAAAGAGGGTTATCCACTAAAAAATCTATAGTTTTCCACACTTTCCCCAGAGTTTTCAACAGGCTTTTCAAAATATGCTTAAATTTGATTACAGATAGTAGAATTTTGTATTTTCAGTATAATTAACAAAATTTAGTTAATTATAATACCAAATATAATTTAGGGAGGCAGTTATGATAAAGGGAGTGAACAGGGAGATTATTGAAATTTCTGACACAGGACATAATTATTTTGAGAGGGCAGTTTTGTATATTCGTCCTGGCAATGCGCTTAAAGACTCTAAAGAAATTGCCCTTGAAGCGAATAGGTACATTAAAAGCGTATGTAGTGGTGATGAGAGGGTTGATATAAATGCGCTTACATCGAAGCCGGTGGTTGCTGTCGTGTCGGCAACAATTGGAAGCATTTTAACATATATTGTAATGATTTTAAGCTAGCCTTTATAAGACTAAAGACTAAAGGTTTTTGCAACAAGATTGCAGTGTTCCGTCAGGCTTATTAAAAGTTTTGCTAAATTTTTTTCAAAAAATTTCAGCATCAAAGGGCTGCCCCTTTGGCGCTCACCGCAGTGAGCGAAACACTAAAAAAACTAAACAGCTTTCACATCAAAAAACAAGACAGGCGAAAACGCTTCAAGTTCACACAAAAGCTGGGGTGACGACAGGGTGAAAGCTTAACTATCCCTAAACAAAGGAACGCACTATCCGAACCCACCCATCAAGTAAGCGAAGCGGAGCCTTGATGGCAAAAAACTAGATGACAACACAAAACTAAAATGGCGACTAATAGTCGCCGCTACAATTTGCAATGTCATTTTTAGTTTTGCATGACCATAAACAAC
>CAYJEV010000139.1:0-3980 GCA_964369265.1 uncultured Oscillospiraceae bacterium | reverse complement strand
TTAATGATGGGAAGATTTTTTATAAAAATAAACCTCTGACACGGGTATGCCCTACGGAAATATCAATTGTTTTTCAAGACACAAGGGCTACACTAAACCCTGTAAGAAAAATTGGTGTTCAGTTTATTGAATATATCAGAAAACACAAGACATTAAAAAAATCACAAGCTTATGAATTGGCAGTGAAAACATTAAAACAGCTGAACTTGGAAGAAAATGTAATGAACCTATATACTTTTGAGCTTAGCGGTGGTATGATGCAACGTGTCGGACTAGCCTTTTCGTTATCGCTCGCACCAAAACTGTTGCTTTTGGACGAGCCGACGAGTGCCCTAGATGTAACAACACAAGCACAAGTTATTGATATTATTATGAAGCTCAAAGATGAATTTAATGTTACTATTTTGATGATAACACACAATATTCCACTTGCTATTTTTATGGCAAATAGGGTTGCAGTTATGAAAAATGGTGAAATTGTAGAGATAAATTCTTCGGAGGAAATCCTTACAAACCCTAAATCCGAGTATACCAAAAGTTTGATTTCCAATATCCCTAGATTGAAGGTGAATTAGTTGGCTGAAATATTAAGAATTGAGAATATTAGCAAAAAATTTCATGATGTTAACGCGTGTGATGATATTTCATTTGATGTTAAAACAGGTGAGTTTCTAGCAGTTGTTGGTGAGAGTGGGAGTGGAAAAAGTACACTTGCTAAAATAATATCTAACTTGGAAAAACCGCTGACAGGTGAAGTTTATTATAAAGATTTGTGCTTGACAAAGCTAAAACCAAAAGAGCTAAGACTGAATAGAAAAAAACTTCAATTTGTGTCACAAGATACGGGTCAGTCACTTAATCCTAAGATGAAAGTTAAGGATATAATTTGTGAGCCACTGCTCAATTTCAAACTTATTTCTAAAAAGCAAATAAATGAAACTGCAATAATGCATTTAAAGAGTGTAGGGCTTGATGAATCATTTTTAAATAAAAAATCGCATGAAATGAGCGGGGGACAGCGCCAACGTGTGAATATAGCAAGAGCATTAACCTTAAAGCCTGAAATCTTGCTACTTGACGAGCCGACAAGCGCTTTAGACGTAATTTCACAGAGCAAAATATTAGTCCTTTTAAAAAAATTGCAAAAGGAATATAACCTAACAATTTTGTTTATATGCCATGATATTGCGCTTGTTACTAATATATCTGACAGAATTGTAGTGATGAAAAACGCAAAATTAATTGAGATTATAAATACAAATAAAATTCATATCGAGAAACTAGATGAATACACAAAAGAGCTACTACAAGCAACTTTTGATTTAAAAAAATGTTCTTGCAAATTTCCAGATGCATGTACCCATATTTAAAATTAAATTAAGAACGGAGAAGTATTATGAAAAATTATAAAATTTTAATCTTATCAAATTGCGTAGGCAGTGGCCTAGAAGATGATAGCATACTGAAAAAATCTTTCGAGAAAGATGGACACACAGTCGATATTAACACTGTTGATTATGACGAAAAGCTAGACGAAACTTATGATGTGATTATACGAAGAAATACATGGGTTAGTAACACTGATGATACGGCAGAGCTTTATAAAAACAATATGAAGCTGATAAATAGACTGAAAAACAAAAACATAAAAACTGTCAATTTGGTAGGGCTTGATGGACAGGGAAAAGGCTACCTTTGCGAGATGTTTGCAAGTGGTGAACAGGTTATCCCAACAATTAATACTAGCTCGAACATGGATTTGTTGCCCGAAAGTGCAAAGTATGTAATTAAAGATATAAAATCTTTTGGAAATGGCTTGTTCCAGAGATTTGTAGAAGCTGCTGATTTGCAAAATGAATATACAGAGGGTGAAATAATCCAGCCATACATAGACTTTATATCCGAAGTTCAGTGCTATTATGTAGGTGAAGAGCTTGTGTATGTTTTTGAGTATACGCCATCAAAATACCCAAACTATCCACCACCACAGTTTATAGAGCTTACAGAAAACGAAAAATTGATATCTGATAAATATGCTAAATATTCGAACTTAAAACATGGTTTCCAAAGAATAGATTTTCTTAGAAAGCCTGACAACAGCCTGCTTTTAATGGAAATAGAGGACCATGCTGCGTTTATGAATTTAAGAAGATTGCCCGAAGATATTCTTGAAAAAACGTTGACAAAATTCAAAGAAAATATTTATCAATTATTATCATAAAAATTTCAGCTAATATCGTCTGATGGTGACAGTTTTTGTGTTTTTTAAATTCACTTTATAGTATCCACATATTTACAAGCTTTAGAGGGGTAAAATCTTATGATTTTACCCCTCTTTTCAGGTTTGCTTTTATAGAGATTTATAATGTAAGCGCAGATGTGGCAAAGGTGCTTTTTGCAGTTATAACAACCATATTATCGCTCAATCTGCTAAAATAAGCAATCATTCTACCGTAATATACATCTCTAGTAAAAGAGCTGTAAGGTGTTAAGTCGTCTGGGCGACCACTTTCACAGCCCAAAAACCTAGCATTTTCGCAGCTCCAAGTGATAGCGTCGGCACTCTGAGTTGCGGTGTTTCCGTCGATATCCTGCACAGTTAGTTCTACTTGTATTATCTCGCTTGATACACCAGTGTCGTATACCTCTAGCTGTATCCTCGTAGGAGAAGAAGCTGTTACTAGGCAGCTTTCTTTTGTTTCATCACCTCTTTGGGCAATCGCTTTTAACTCACCGCTTTCATATGGCATCTCGAACAAAAATGAGCATAGATTTTCAGCATCAGCATGCACTTTACCTTGAGATTTGCCATTGAGATATAGCTCCACACTGTCGGCGTTGCTGTGGCAGGTTATCTTTATCATCTCGCCGTCGCTGTAGTTCCAGTGGTACTGTTCAGCACTTTTGGGGTTCCAACCATTGTCGTCAACTGTAGCGCGTTTGCTGGTGATATCGATACACAGCTCATCTAGCCACAAAGCTTTTCTCAGTGCATAGCGAGCTTTTTCAAAGCCAGCTAAGTCTAGCAGACCAGGCATAGCAACGCGTACAGGCCAGCCGTGGCACTCACCTAGATAGTCTATGCCAGTCCACAAAAACTGCCCACTTATGTAGTCGTTGTCAAGCACTGCTTTCCACTGTTCAGCACGATGTCCATTCTCGCTACCTAGCAGTATCATATCGGGATATTTTGCATGATCTTGCTCGTAGAGATGCTCCTTATAGTTATAGCCTACAACATCCAACACTTGAGGATATCCAACTTGTGTTGAAAGCTCGGGGAATGCTACAGCAGCAGTAACTGGACGTGTAACATCATGCTTTTTAACAATATCATAGAGCATTTTAGCGATAGATGTTAGCCTCTTAGCATCGGGTTTATGAGGGTCGTATTGACGCTCTGCAGCAGGCTTGTTCTTGTCGTTATTGCCTGTCATGCTAGTGAATAGGTCGGAACAATAGGGGTCGTTGGGGTAGTCTACTTCGTTGCCTACACTCCATAGTATAATTGAGGGGTGATTGCGATCACGACGCACCATTTCTGCAAGGTCGGGCTCATGCCACACTGGGAAATCATCGCCATAACCATATCGTTTTGGTGGGTAGACATTATGTCCTTGCCACCATTTGTTTTTAGTGCCCTCCCACTCATCAAATGCCTCGTCCATTACCAAAAAACCCATCTCGTCACATAAATCTAGCAGGTGCGAATCTGGTGGATTGTGAGCAGTTCGTATTGCGTTGCAACCACAGGCTTTTAGCTTTTGTAGGCGCCTACGCCATACTTCCTTAGGCACTGCGCCACCAAGCACACCAGCATCATGGTGCAGACAAACACCTTTCATTTTTGTGCATATGCCATTTAAGAAAAAGCCTTTGTTGGCATCAAAATAGAAGTTGCGTATACCGTATTGGATATTGATTTCATCTAATATTATAGCGTCACGTATTATCTGTGCCGATAAATTATACAGGTGGGG
>CAYJEV010000138.1:2473-4009 GCA_964369265.1 uncultured Oscillospiraceae bacterium | reverse complement strand
TTGTATCGGTCACCCTAGCAAAAAAGCAAAGTGAATTAAAACACTTCGCTTTAGTTACGTTTGTTAAAAATTTGGTGTTATCTGGTAAAAAAAATCAAAGATGTCAAAAAATAGAAATTGTTTCTTTAAAAGCAACAGCCTTTCCACTAGAGGTGATGAGGGGTGGAGGCTGTTGGCAGTAGCTCATATTCTTTAATGCCGCCAACATAAACGACATTATGTTCGAGCATATCAATCATATCAGTTGGGGTCACTAAGCGAATATCTTTGCTGAATTTATGTATATTTGCATATTCTAAAACAGAAGCCACAAATTGAGAACAAAAATAGCTGTTCTTCCTTGAAAAAGGAATTGATAATTTCGCTAGAACTAGCCCTGTGATATTAAAGCTGAAGCGTTTTCTATTTTCCTGAAAAAAAGCAATTCGTAACTTAACAGCATCATACTGCTCCTCGGTTACATTTAGCTCAAGTACGCAAATTTTTGAGTCATTAAAAACTTTAAAAAATCCAAAATCTCTTCCCTCTGGCACAAACCCTGCAAATATTGGATTTGAAGGATGCTTTCTGCCAAAGGAATAGAAGACGCTAGGGTCTTCTCCAAGAGCGATAGAACAATGGTTGTATTCACAAGTTGTGCTTTTTTGGATTGCCTGCCCAAGAAGAGTTTTAGTTCTTGAAAGAACAACATAAACTTTGCGATTATTCATTAAAATCACGCCTTTATATATTTAATTTAAACTTATCTCCTAGAATGTATGTGTGTGCAAGATGAACACGATTGTTAGATATATTTTGCGCTAGGCTTGTGATAAGAATGAGGGGATGTCCCTCTGCAACATTTAGATGGCTTGCCATTTTCTTGTTAGCGAAAGCTATTTCAATTGTCTTTTTAGAAGTTTTAAATATAATATCATATTTTGTTTCTAACAAGTTATATAAAGAAATCCCCTCTAGCTCCTCATTAAATAGGAAGGAGAAATCGTCTGTAAACTGGGAAACTTCATATGATACTGGAATTGTATCAGCAAAACGAACTCTCTCAAGGCGAACAACATTAGTGTTCTCATCAACATTAAGCAGTTCACGAGCAGTTTCGTCTGGAGAAGCAAACTCAAGCTCAACTATATTAGAGCCTGGAGTGTATCCATTTTCTTCGCAGATATCTGTGAAGCTTTTTAGGCTATTAACTTCTTTTTCTAGCCTGTTAAATCTTACAAATGTACCTCTGCCTTGTTGTCTAACAAGCAGATTTTCTTTTGTTAGCTCCTCTAACGCACTTCTAACAGTTATACGGCTAACATTATAAACTTTACTAAGTTCCATTTCTGGAGGGATTTTGCTTCCCTGAGGATACACACCACTATTAATGTCGTTTAAAATGATGTTTCTAAGCTGCTTATACAGGGGTAGCATGTCGCTGTGGTCTAAACTAAAATTCAAAATAACACCTCATATTTTTAATAGAATATACTTAATATAATACTATATAAACAGCTTAAAATCAATGGTAAAAAATGAAAAATAGTTAGTTTT
>CAYJEV010000138.1:0-2373 GCA_964369265.1 uncultured Oscillospiraceae bacterium | reverse complement strand
CCTTAAATACCAGCCCTCAAAGCAGTTCTTGTTCTTTTCTCTGCTTATGTGATAATAATCAGGATGCATAAATTTCATTCTTCCTTTCTAAATATAAAACTATTTCAAAACGCCTATTTAAGAATATTCTTAGCTTTTAGAGGCAAAATATTCATATAAACTAAAAGAAAAGAGGATGTATAGTTGAAGAGTAATAATAAATGTAGTGTGTATAGAGATGTTAGCAGCAAAGTGTGGGCAAATAAGGAGTTCACTTCAAGCCATCAAAAAAATTACTTATCTCTTTCAGAAGAAAAGTGGTACTGTCCTTGTCATGGTTTCCAGCACCCAAGAACAATTAAGTTTAACAATGAAGGACATAACAACATACCTTTTCATTAGTAAACGTAGTCATACTATATTATACGGCAATTTTTTATAAACTAGAGTTGACCTATTTGAAAGTCGGCTCTTTTAATTTTATTTTTTTATGTTACAATAAGGTGCTAGAGTGAAATTAAAAATTTTTTAAAATATTTTTTTAAAATGTGATAGGAAATGATTTTTTCTTGCGAAACATATATTGAAGACATTGATAAGGAGGGAATATGAAACTCATTTCAGAACAAAATTTTGTTGAGGCAATTATAAATAAAGATGAACAAGCGCTTGTTTATATGCTAGACAACTATGGCAACCTAATTAAAAGCATAATATCAAAGCATCTTAGATTGTTGCCGCAATATCATGAGGAATGCTTTAATGATGTGTTGCTTGCTGTTTGGAGCAATATCAGCCAATATGATAGCAGCAAAAGCAGTTTTAAAAACTGGCTGGCTGGTGTTTCGAGGTTTAAGTCGCTAACTTATGTTAGAAAACACATTCACGAAACTCAGCAACATGATATTGATAGTATGCTCGATTTAGCAGACGATAGCGACAAGGAACTGCTAAGAGCAGAACATGATGAAGGCTTTGAGGAGCTAATAAGCAGCTTAAGTGAACAAGACAAAGAACTGTTTAGGCGACTATATCTTTATGATGAAGATATGGAGGAGATTAGCGATAATATGAATTTATCAACTAATGTTATCTACAACAGGCTTTCGAGGGCGAGAAAAAAGCTTCGTGTATTTTTAAATAAGAAAGGTGACTGAGATGAAGAAAAAAATTTATAATCTACTAAACAATGTAGAAACAGATTTAAGTAAGTATGAAGGCTGCGAAATGTCACAGCAAGAAAAAGATAAAATACTTAATAACGATTTACTAAAACATAAACTTTTAAGGGAGAATAATCAAATGAATAAGAATAATAATAACTTTGCTAAAAAAGCAGTAGTAGCGGCTGCATGCTTTGCAGTTGTCGCTTCAACTATTGGAGCTAATGTATACGCAACCACCAACCCAATCGCTCACTCTATCGCTGAACTGCTTAACTTAAACTCTGATTTAGAGAGCTATTCAACTATTATAGACCAAGCTGTGACAAAAGGCGATGTAAGTGCAGCAATTAATGATGTAGTTTATGATAAAGAAAATGGTAAACTAATTGTTGCATCAACCTTAACTTCCAACACAGACCCTATCATAGAAAATACAACTTGGAGCCCTCATTTAAAACTTTATATCAATGGAAAATATATGAATTCCGCTCAACTAGCTAAAAGTGAAGAACTTGATGAATATTCTGTGGGCTTTGTAAATCAATTCGTCCTAGATGAGGAATTTGATGGAGATATGGATATAAATCTGACATTTGCTGGTGTTGATGTTAATGACACTTATGTTAAAGAGCGCTGGGAATTTGAATTCACCACAAATGGCGATGAACTTTCGCTCGATAGCTTCACTGAAGAGCTTGCTTATGATATCGATTTAGGTCAAGGCGATAGCATACAATTGAATAATTTTGTTTCCAATCTTATTTCTACAACTATATACTATACAACTGAGGATTTGCTATTAAATAAGTCAATTCAGCTGATAGGTGAAGATAATTTAGGAAATCCTGTTCAATTCATCAACTACTTTTCCCGTTCAGGCAGTGATGGTCAACTAAGTTTAGATACTACAGAATATACCCTAAATGATAATGTAACTAGCTTCACACTGCAAACATATTATAAAGTAACTAATTCTGATGGCACAATCTCTGAATTTATGCCTGCAGGTGAAAGCTTCACTGTTAATATAAAGTAATATCTTTAAAGGCATCGCTAAGCGGTGTCTTTTTTTAATAAGCAACTAAAATTCTAAAGGGTTTTGCACAAATCTTGAGATGGGCATCTTTGTAACACAAAACTTTTTGCAGTCTGACAAGTAAAAGAAAGTTTTGTTAAATTTTTTCAAAAAATTTCAGCATCAAAGGGCTGCCCCTTTGGCGCTTTCCGC
>CAYJEV010000137.1:0-4145 GCA_964369265.1 uncultured Oscillospiraceae bacterium | reverse complement strand
GAACTGCCGACTTCTCCTGGCGTTTATATAATGCGAGATAAAAAAGGTGTCATTATCTATATTGGAAAAGCTAAGTCGTTAAGAAACAGGGTTAGCAGTTATTTTCGCAATATAGAAAACCACTATCCTAAAGTATATAAGATGGTGGAGATGGCAGAGGATTTTGAGGTTATCATAACTAGAAGCGAATTTGAAGCTTTGGTGCTTGAGTGCAGCTTAATTAAACAGCACACACCAAAATACAACATTCTTCTAAAAGATGATAAGGGCTTTAATTATATTAAAATCACAAAATCTAAATATCCAAGAATACAACCAGTTAAAACAAATGATGGCGAGGGGGAATTTATAGGCCCTTTCATGTCATCTTTTGTTGTTAAGCAGACAGTTGATGAGGCTAATAAGGCTTTTAAGCTTCCAACCTGTAATAGGGTGTTTCCTCGTGATTTTGGTAAAGAACGTCCCTGCCTAAACTTTTATATGAAGCAGTGTATGGGAGTGTGTCGAGGGAAAACGACAGAAGAGGAATATGCTGATATAGTTAAGGAAGCAATGCAGTTTATAAAAGGCGGCGGAAAGGAAGCAATTCCAATCCTCAAAGAAAAGATGCAGCTTCATTCAGATAATTTAGAGTTTGAGCAGGCAGCCAATTATAGAGATAGAATAGAGGCAATTAAGCGAATAACAGAGGAGCAACATGTGGTGGATGTATTCGCTGAAAACCATACCTTTGTTGCATTTGCGAGAAGCTATGACAGGGCTGCTGTTTCTGTGCTTAGGTTTCATAATCACAGGCTTGTGGATAAAGAGGACTTTATATTAGGCGACCACGAAGATATAGCAGAGCTTAGGGGAGAGTTTGTGGCTAGCTATTTTAGTAATCACAAGAATGTTATTCCAAGATACATCTGCCTTGATGGCGAAACTGAAGATAGCGAGCTTCTATCTAGGTTTTTAACAGAAACTAGAGGCAGTAAAGTCGAGGTGCTTTTCCCTAAAAGAGGAGAGGCTGTTAGGCTTTTGACTCTTGCAAAACAAAATGCAGCGGAGCATTTGGCTCTTTCAAAACCAGACAAAAGAACAGCAAAGGAGATTGCTGCGCTTGATGAGCTTGGTAAGCTTCTAGGCTTGTCAAAGCCGCCAAAGCTAATAGAGAGCTATGATATATCAAACATATCTGATAGTGTTATTGTTGGGGGACTTATAACTTTTAAAGATGGCAAACCATATAAAGCGGGATATAAGCGATTTAAAATAAATGATATGGCGACGGTTGATGACTATGGCTCAATGCGACAAATGCTAAGGAGACGTTTTAACAGATATAAAGAAGGGGACGAGGGCTTTTCTGAGCTTCCTGATTTAATTTTAATGGATGGTGGAGTTGGGCATTTAGGAGTTGCAGAAGAGGTATTAAAGGAATTTTCGCTAAAGATACCAGTGTTTGGGATGGTTAAAGATAATCGCCATAGAACAAGAGCTATTGTTGGCGAGGAGGAAATAGCAATTAACTCTTCACGTCAAGCTTTTACTTTAGTGTCTGAGATACAAAATGAAGTTCACCGTTTTGCAATCAGCTATGCTAAAAGCTCACACAAGAAAAACACATTAAAGCTAACACTAACAGAAATTCCAACAATTGGCGAGGCTAGGGCAAAGGCTTTGTTGCTTCATTTTAAGACATTATCTGCCATAAAATCTGCTTCAACTGACGAACTTAGCAATGTTAAGGGGATAGATGAACGTTCTGCCAAAGAGATTTACAAATATTTCAACGAAAACAGTTGACATCTTAGCAATTAATATGAATAATAGGTATGTACAATATTTGTTTAGACAAACAAAGGTTTAGTATTTAGATGGAATTTTATATAGGAGAAAATAATGAGAGTAATAACAGGAACAGCAAGAGGAAGAAAACTTGTATCACCAACAGGCAATGATGTTAGACCAACTTCCGATATGGTAAAAGAGGCGATGTTTAGCATCCTTCAAAACGATATACCAGGGGCGAAGGTTTTAGACTTATTCGCAGGCTCAGGACAGCTTGGAATTGAGGCTATCTCCAGAGGAGCAGAGTTTTGCACCTTTGTTGATAGTTCTGGCGATTCAGTTGAGATAATAAAGAAAAATGTTGCTTTAACTAAATTTGAGGATAAGTCAAGAGTTAGCCGAATGGAGGCAAAAAGCTTTTTAGTTTCCTCAAGAGAGAGCTATGATATTGCTATAATGGATGCGCCATATAATCAAGGCTTAATAACTGAAATACTGCCATTAATAGCAGAGAAAATTGCTCCTCTTGGAATTATAGTATGCGAGAGTGCATTAAAGGAAGAATTTCCTGATTCTGTTTTAGAATTCACAAGAAAGAAAGAATATCGCTATGGAAAGATTAAGTTAACGACTTATCGCAGGGAGGAAGAATAATGCGTATTGGAGTTTGTCCTGGTAGCTTTGATCCAATAACTGTTGGTCATCTTGATATAATTGATAGGGCTGCAAAACTTTTTGATAAGCTTATTGTGCTAGTGGTTGTGAATGTTGATAAATCGCCATCTTTTTCATTAGAGGAGAGAATGGAGATGATAGCAGCTTCTACATCTCATCTTGGAAATGTCGAGGTTGCTTTTTATGAGGGCTTGCTAGTTGATTACCTAAAAGAAGTTGATGCTATAGCTATGGTCAAAGGCCTTAGAGCTGTAACAGACTTTGAGTATGAGTTTCAAATGGCTTTAACTAATAAGAAGTTGTATCCAGAGGCAGAAACTATATTTTTAACAACAAGCGCAGAAAATATGTATCTAAGCTCCAGCCTTGTTAAGCAGGTAGCGAGATTTGGGGGAGATATTTCTCATTTTGTACCTTCAGTTGTGCATGATAGAATTTGGGATAGGCTTGGAGAATAGGGGGAATATAATTGAGTTATAAAGAAGTTATACAAGCGATGGACGAGATGATTGAGGGAAGCCTTAACATGCCTTTTTCTGGAGGCAAGGCTCTTATTGATGTTACAAAGCTAGCTTCACTAATGGATGATTTAATGCATAATCTTCCAATGGAGCTTGAAAAGTCCAAAGCTATAATTGCTGAAAGAGAGCAGATTTTAAACACAGCTAAAAGAGAAGCTGAAACTATAATAAAAAGGGCAGAAGATAGGGCAAGGGCTATGGTTGCGCAAGAAGAGGTTTTAAAACAAGCTCAAGAGAAAGCAAGAAACCTTATGACAAGCTCTGAAAAAGAATCTACTGATATTAGAACAGCGACATATAGATATGCTGACTCTCATTTAGCAGAAGT
This sequence comes from uncultured Oscillospiraceae bacterium, assembly GCA_964369265.1. Lineage (GTDB taxonomy): Bacteria > Bacillota > Clostridia > Oscillospirales > Ruminococcaceae > DAMCAP01. The sequence continues at coordinate 848 of CAYJEV010000137.1, read as the reverse complement.
TGAGCAGTTAATGGAGAGCCAGCTTGCACATTTAAGAGAAGTTAAGAATGCTCTTAAAAAGCAGGCGAAGTCTGCTGTTAATCCTCAAATTGGTAGATAAATAGTATGGCAATAGGCAGTGTGATTATATTTCACACTGCCTATTATAGTTTCTAAATTATATTAAAGAGGATACGCTATTAAAATGAATATGTATCCTACTTTAGGATAAACTAAAAATCTTCAAGACCAAAGCTAACAAAAAGCGCTCTGTTAATTTGTTCCATTGAACGATTGTCTATGCTTCCCATTTTTTCTTTAAGTCTTTTTTTGTCAATAGTTCTAATCTGCTCTAATAAAACGACTGAATCTCTTTGAAGCCCGCATTCTTCTGAACTAAGGGCGATATGTGTTGGGAGTTTGGTTTTATCTCTTTGGCTTGTGATGGCGGCAGCAATAACTGTTGGGCTGAACTTGTTTCCGACATCATTTTGAACTATTAACACAGGGCGAATTCCCCCCTGTTCTGACCCTACAACTGGGCTTAGGTCGGCATAATAAATTTCGCCTCTCCTGACAGTCACTGTAATCACGCTCCGTAATTTCAAATTAGCGAAAGCTTTAAATCCTCGCATAAATATTATACCCATAGTTGCTAGCTTTAAACATTTTGTTTAACAAAAAATAGAAGGGTATATTATAAAAAAACACAAGGCTATTACATAATATTAAATTATGCGAGATTTTGACAATGAAATTTAAGAGAAAGCTATGAATGCTTAAAAACTAGGGGGTTTTCATTGTATTTACAGTGTTCCGCTAGGCTTACATAGAGTTTTGCTAAATTTTTTGCAAAAAATTTCAGCATC
>CAYJEV010000136.1:0-4200 GCA_964369265.1 uncultured Oscillospiraceae bacterium | reverse complement strand
TTGTAGGTGAAAGCTGTTTAGTTTTTTAAGTGTTTCGCTTTCTGCGGAAAGCGCCAAAGGGGCAGCCCTTTGATGCTGAAATTTTTTGAAAAAAATTTAGCAAAACTTTTAATCTACCTGACGGAACACTGCAAGTTTACTGCGATACCTTTAGCCATTAACCAATCGATGTCTTCCTAAATGCCTTAACTCGCACAATCAGCTCTTTTAAAAGCCTTAATGCAACTGCCAAAAATCCAAGTATCAAAAATCCCATGAAAACTGTTTGAGCCGCTGGAAGCTTTGCTTCTATTAAAGAATATCCCCAAATGCTTCCCTTCGATAACAGCTCTCTTATAAATGCCATTATTAAGGTTATTACTATAAATCCGAAGGTTTGCTGGATAATTGAAGGAGGTCTAACCCTCTCTTTTGTCTTAACGCTTTTATCTTTTGCCTTCTCTTCTTTTTTTAGCTTATAATTAAAGGTTAAACTATCAAGCATAACAGTGTTGACAGCAATTAAAGGTATGTAAAAGCCAAGCTCAATAATTTCAGCAGAGAAATATGAAAACATCGGCGCAATTAAAACTATAACACCCATCCCCATAATAGCTGCTATAGGTTGCTTTATCGCTGTTGGTAATGAGTGCGCAAAATCGAATATGATATAAGCAAGCAAGTTCACTATAAAGATGAATATGCAGGTTATAACAGCCATCTTCAAGGTTTGTGTGCTGCCAATAACTAAGGGTATGCCAATTCCGAAAGTGGTTACAACATTTTTGTTTAAAATTCCGTTAAAAGCGGAGTGAAAAATATTATTCTCGTACACGATTTTTCCTCCTATAATAATGCATTGCCCTCTCGGCGATATAATCTATAAGCCAAACAGAGGAGTTCATAATTAGTATTGTGAAAAGGATGGTTTCCTCATGCCTTCCCAAAATCCTAAATAACATAAATAAAATTCCCGCTAAGAAATAATAAACAATCTTGCCTATCTTTCTTTTTGGCGAAGTAACAGGGTCAGAAAGCAAAATCACTAAAGCAATCATAGCAAAACCAGAGCATAACTCATATACTATAGATAGCAAAGGCGAAGCAGTGATTCTAGGGAAAATAGCCGCCACTGAACCAAATCCTAACATAAAGCTAAGCACTGAGTAAAGATGGATATGTCCTCTCATAAGCAAAAACAACAAAGCGCTCGCCAAAACAAGTATATGTCCTGCTCCCATAGCAGAAGGTACATTGCCTAAAATTATATTCATAAGCTCATAGCTTGGTATTCCTCCTAAGTTAAGAGCATGAAGAGGAGAGTTTGCAATTTGAGCTGTACTTTCACCTAATATAGCAATGTCGCTAAAAGGTAAAGGATAGCTAAACACCTCTGCACCAGCTGTTATTGTAATAAAAGCAACTCCAGCCACAGAAGGGTTAAATATATTCTGCCCAACTCCTCCAAAAGGAAGCTTGGCAACAAAGATAGCAAATGCAACTGCTATTATAATAGTTTGATAAGAAATAGTTGCTGGCAAAAGCAGAGGTATGATAAGCCCTGTTACTATAGCCGAAATATCTCTAACGTTTGGTATTTTTCCAGATAAAACAACCGAAAGAGCATCAAAAAGAACTGCTGTCACAACAGAAACTAATCCTAAAACTAATGCCCTAAAGCCATAAAAGTATATAGCCATTGCATATAATGGAAATAGTGCCACAACCGCATCTAGCATTAGGGTTCTATTTGTTTCTCTGCTTCTAATGTGGGGGGCTTTATGGGTGTTAAGCTGCATTATTTTTTCCCCCTTCTAACGACGTTAGCGCTAATAGAAACAATATGAGCAAGGTCAAGCTTTGCTGGGCATACATAACTGCAAGTTCCGCATGCTGTACATAAGTCAGAGTCGCTTATTTCTAATAGCTTTTTATTTGAGGTCATCATTGCGCTATAAATATAGTATGGCGATAAACCTTCAGGGCATACATCGCTACATCTTCCGCATCCAATACACACATGACCAAAGTCCTTGTATGTTGTGTCAAAAGCTAAAACTGCCTCTGTTGTTGGGAGAATTTTATGCTGAGTTGGATCGGTTATTGCAAGCCCTGTCATTGATCCTCCTGCTATTAAAAGCTTTGGATCGGCGATAGTTCCTGTCCTTAATAGCACCTCGCTTACTGTTGTGCCAATAGGTATTCTATAATTGCCAGGATTTGCAATGCAGTCGCCAGCGATAGTTATAATAGCGTCTGTCTGCTTTTCTAAAAAGTACACCGCCCTATATAGATAATAAAGCGCACACGCTCCAATAGCGATTGTATGTTTGCTATTCTCGGCATGCACAGGCTGATATTCAGTAGGATATATCCCCTCAACTCTCTTAACCTTAACTTTAAGTTCAGACGGGAGAGTTACTTTGTTAGGGGCATATTCCTCATAAATTTGTATTTCAACATTTTTGATACCAACTGCCCTTGCCGCTAAAACAATACCTGCCTTTAAATCTTCATATAAATGCTTGAAAACAGCTGTTTGAGCAGATAAATATGGCTCGTCGTCTATAACATCAACAATTAACTGGGTGCAGTAATTTTTTGTGGCTTCTTTTAATTTATCAGAAAGAAGCTTGCCATCAAACTCATCAATTATATTAGCTGCTTCTGCAATGGCTATTATCTCTTTTGGGGAGATAAAATCTGGGGAATATTCAGCTGGCAAATTGATTAGTGTTGGCTCGCTTTCTTCTAAAAAGCGAATTTCTTTTCCAAGAAGCAGATTTCTGTTCTGCTCGAGGTAAGTTCCGGATTTTTTTGGTTTTATCATTTATCTATCCTTTATTGTAAATTTTAATCTATCTTTTAAGGCTAATGCCTATATACACAAAATCATTTTATATAACAAAAAGTAACTTAATTTTAATTTTTTGCCATCAAAATATAGCGAAGTGGAGATTATACTGTATGTACTACAAAATGTTAAAAACAGGGGAGCTTAAAATAGTGTTAAGCTCTAAAGATTTGGCTAAGGACAACATCTCTATTATGGATAGCGAGGAAGAGGAATGCAGCCTATTTTTCCAAAAGGTGTTTGCTGAAGCCGAAGAGGCAACAACTTTTCCTCGAAACAGAAGCTCTCTTATAATTGAGATAACCCCAACAAGAACAGGGGGCTGTGTTGCGATTTACACAGCAATAGGAAAACAAGGCGAAAAGTTATACCCTACCTTGCTATACATATTTAGCGATATCACCTCTCTTTATGATGTGATAAAGCTATTATCAAATGTCGAGAAGGAATGTTTAAGCTATATATCAAGCTATCAAGACGAAGGCATTTACTATTTAATTATAGAGCCAAAAGATAAGCTTTGCGAGATCTCCTCTTTGCTTTGCGAGTTTGGAGAGGAGCAGGAGGAGATAACGCATTATAATATCGCCTATATTAAAGAGCATTATAAAAGGCTGTTTTAAGCGTTTCTAATTCCTTCAACAGCAGATTTTAAGTCATCTTTTCCGAAGATAGCAGAGCCAGCAACTAATACATTTGCGCCGCTATCCTTAACAGCTTTTGCTGTTTTGTCGGATATTCCTCCATCGACTTGAATGTCTATTTCTTTGCCAATGCTATCAGCATATTTTCTAACAGCTTCTATTTTAGGGCATTGGTCTGCCATAAAGCTTTGACCTCCAAAACCTGGCTCAACTGTCATTACAAGCACCATATCAAGCTCAGCGATATATGGGAATACAGCTTCTGCTGGTGTTTTAGGTTTTAGTGCAATACCAACCTTTGCGCCAGCTTCTTTAATGGCTTTAATAGTTTCGTTAACATCGCTAGCTGCCTCAATGTGGAAGGTTATCATATCTGCCCCAGCTTTTATGAATTGAGGCGAGTATGTTAGCGGGTCTGAAATCATTAAATGCACATCTAAAAACATATCAGTTGCTTTATTTAGTGAAGCGACAACTGGAATACCGATTGAGATATTAGGCACAAAATGCCCATCCATTATATCGACATGAAGCATATCAGCTCCTGCTATTTCAACAGCATCGACATCTCTTTTTAGGTTTGCGAAATCGGCTGAAAGTATTGAGGGGGAAATTTTTATCATGATAAAGCTCCTTAATTTTTTCTATAATTTATCCTATCCCTCTATTTTACTACAGTATTCATCATAGGTCAACATTTTTTAGTTAAGTTATGATTTGGGA
>CAYJEV010000135.1:0-4201 GCA_964369265.1 uncultured Oscillospiraceae bacterium | reverse complement strand
TTGTCATTGAACAAAAGTACCAAAAATCAACGAGAGGGTGGGGGCAGAAAGTTTGCTCCATTTTGGTATTTTTCGATATTCCGTTTGTACGAAACTTAAAATAACGCTCTACGTTCTATATCCTTAAACTACAATCACCATCGTGAATAAACTTTATGTTTTAGCAAAAAGAATAACGAAATTAAAAAAACGAAAAATACAGACAAAATGAATTTACTTTGGTGGAAACCGAAACAACGTCAGCCAGCTTTTGGTGGTCGCTAGTTTGTGGGGGTATAGGGTTTTGTTATGTCATTATTGCTTTTGTATGACCATAAACAGCCCAGCAAAAATTGATGTTCCGAAATGGTAGGGTGCGGCGCTCGACGCACCGTCGCACGAAAGTCACCACAAAGCACAACCTACCACTGCACATTATGTTAATTAAAGGCACAGCGAAATTTATGTTTAAACTAAAATCGCCATCGTGAACAAACTTTATGCTTGAACTAAAAGAATAACGAGATTAAAAAAAAGAGAGATTAAAAAAAGATAGATTTAAAAATGACATTGCTCCTAGAGGGTGATGTCATTTTTTCTTTTTTAGGGTGAAAATATAAGAACTTGACATTTTTAGGGTGGGGTTGTATTATAATAGATAGTGAAGTTGTATAGAAGTATTGGTTTGAAACGAGCTTCAAACTGCCCTCTCAGGGGCGATACTAAACTGGTGGAAAATCAGGAATGTAATGAGAAGAGCCTCAGAATGAGGCGTTGTTGCGAAAAGGAGAGAAAACATTGGTTGACGACTTAACATTTAGGCTAGCTAAGAGGGCGCATGAGGGCGAGGAAGAAGAGATAAGCGATGAGCTTGTGCGTGAGCTTATGCATGACTTAAAGAGCGAAGGCGAAGCAGTTTTCGTCCATGCTGATAATATGAGCGAAACAGAATTTGAAAAAGAGATAAATGCAGATGTGTCTTTGGTTGTTGAGGAACATGAAGTTTTGGAAGAGCATATATTGCAAAAAGAAATAGAGGAAGATTTAAAAAAGATAGTGACAGAGGTTGAAAAAGAGCCAATACACTTTAGTGATGAGTTGCTATCAGATTTGGAGGACGAGGGTGTCTAAAGTAAACTGGAAAGGCGGGGCGTTGTTAGCTCCAGTGCCTCCTGTTATGGTGAGTTGTGGAGACATGGATAAGCCCAACATTATAACAATAGGCTGGACTGGAATTTTAAACACAATACCGCCAAAAACATATATATCAATACGTCCTTCGAGGCATTCTTATGGTTTGATAAAAGAAAGGGAGAGCTTTGTTATAAACCTGACAACAGAATCGCTTGTTAGGGCTTGTGATTATTGCGGAGTTAAGAGCGGAAAGGAAATAGATAAGTTTGCTGAAATGAAGCTGACTGCTATTCCCTCCCCTAACTTAAACTGTCCTATGATTGAAGAAGCTCCTGTGTCAATTGAATGCAGGCTAACAGGAATTCAAGAGCTAGGAAGCCATGATATGTTTTTAGCTGATATAGTTGGAGTTTCGGTTAATTCTGAGCTTCTCTCAAAAGAAGGTAGGTTGCAGCTAGAAAAAGCAAAGCTTGTTGCATATGCACATGGCGAATATTTTTCGCTTGGAGATAAACTGGGGAGCTTTGGTTTCTCGGTTAGAAAAAAACAAATTAAAAGAAAAGGAGCAAAAACCAATGGCAGAAAACACAATAAAAAGATATGAGGGTACTGGAAGAATGAGCAAGGCTGTTGTGCATAACAACACAGTTTATCTATGTGGTCAAACTTCTCGTGCTGATGGCATTAAGGCGCAAACAGAAGAGGTAATTGCGAAGGTTGAGGAGCTTTTAAACAAATACGGCTCAGACAACACAAAAATCCTTTCAGTTACTATCTACTTAAAAGACATAGCATTATTTGCTGAAATGAATGAAGTTTGGGATGCATGGGTAAAGAAAGGCTTTGAGCCAGCAAGAGCTTGTGTTGAGGCTAAGATGGCTGCGCCTGAAATTTTAGTTGAGATGTCTGTTATAGCTGCGCTTTAGTTTCTCTGCGGCAAGCCTGAAGAGGAGAACTATGATGAAGAGAGCCTTTTTGAAAAGTTGTTGGTTGGCAATTATATGCACATCTTTTATTGCAATAGATAAAATCTTCATACATGACAACAACGAAAGAACGCTTTTAGGCTGGCTTTTGTTGTGGTTAATAGTATTTTCTATAGGGTTTATTACATATAGTATAACAGATTTGATTTACAAGCTAATATTTAAAAACAAAAGTGTATAATAATGATGTGAGCGAACTTGGTTAGTGCCGAGTTCGCTTTTTGCTATCATCGCAACACATAACTTCTATCTACCATATATTTTAGTAAAGTTATTACTGTGTTAATTGATTTTTGGCGATAATTGTGGTAAAATTTAGTGCAATTACAAATAAAAAATATGCGAAATGAGGTATAAAAATTGAAGAATGCATTTAAAAAGATTTTGGCTGTTATGGTGATGTCTTCCCTTTTGTTGCTAGCAGCTTGTTCTGAAACTGATGGAGGAAGCTCGTTAGAGTCGTCCGAACAAGCAGCTAATGCAAGCTCTAAGGAGGTGCCTGAAGAACTATCTTCAGCAGAAATCTACGATAACGCAATTAAAACTATGGAGGCAGTCACAACCTTTGATGCCAATGTTTTAACAAAAACAAAGATGTCCTCCGCTGATACAAACATGGAGATTGATGTTGATATGCAAGTTAGGTTCGATATGAGAGAGGAAGGCAAGCTAAAAATGTCCTCAATCGGCACAACAGATGCTAGGGTGCCCGATATAGAAACTTATTATCTTGATGGATACAGCTATGTAAATCAGTATGGTAACAAAACAAAAACGCCTATCGCATTAGAGGAAATAATCAAATCTCTGCCAAACTCAAGCAATATGATAAACTCTAATCATCTAGAAGAGCTAACTACAAAGGCTGGAGATGATGGTTCTGTTGAGATTAGTTACTCTGCAAAGCCAGAATCACTGCAGGAAATATTAAACTCATCGCTTTCTAACATTGGTTATGCAGCAGATGGAGCTGGCGAGATGATAGTAAACTCCTCTGTTGGAACAATGAAGCTAGATAGCGAAGGCAGCATGCTAAGCCATACCAACACTATGATTGTTGAAATGCCAAATGGCGATGAAAAAATGACAATAGAGATATACACAGAAACAGTCTACAATTCCATCAACGAAGATATAACAATCCAGTACCCAGCCGATTTAGATAGCTATCTGGATCTTTCGGCTTAATAGCTTTTTGAGAAAGGCTTTGTAACAGGACTACAAAATAATAAATAGCTTGCAGTCTGCTTTAATGTATAAGTGCCTGCAAGTTTTTTTATATTTCGCTTGCAAATTGAGATGGAATATGTTAGAATATATATCAACACTTTAAAGCGAGGAGATAATGCGATGATAGGAACATACGCAAATGTAACGACAATAATAATAGGCACATTGGTTGGGTGTTTATTTAAAAAGGCAGTTAGCGAGAAGCAGAGCGAGATATTAATGCAGGCAATGGGGCTTTCAGCGACTGCGATTGGCATAAGCTCTTTGGTGCAGAACATGGCAAAAAGCACAGCGCCTGTTTTGTTTATAGTATCTCTTGCAATTGGCGGTTTTGTTGGTCAAACATTGGAGCTTGATGTAAAGATAGATAAGCTTGGGAGCAAATTTAAGAAGCTAGGCAATTTAGAGGGCTTAGTGACAGCTGTTTTATTGTTTTGCATTGGAACTTTATCAATACTAGGGCCAATTGAGAGCGCATTAAATCAAAACTACACTTTACTTTTCACAAACGCCACACTTGACTTAATAACTTCAATGGTTCTAGCCTCAAGCTTTGGCATTTCGATAATATACTCAGCGCCAATACTTTTTTGCTGGCAAGGCGGAATATATTTAATGGCATCAATATTAGAGCCATTTTTGAGCGCAGCTTTAATGGCAGAGATAGGTTTAGTTGGGGGTATTTTAATATTAAGCACAGGATTAAGCATACTAAAAATTCTTAAAATAAAGACAATTAACTTCCTTCCCTCTTTGATTATTCCACCAATTTACTTTTTAATATTAGCTTTTTTTCAATAATTTTCGGTTTTTCTAAATTTTTTCAAAAAAAGTATTGACAAACGCTGAAGAGTGATATATAATATAAAAGC
>CAYJEV010000134.1:0-4233 GCA_964369265.1 uncultured Oscillospiraceae bacterium | reverse complement strand
GGAACGTAGTGGAGTTTATTTAATCTAAAGTTTATTTGAGTTGACAAAGCTGTCAACTTTAAAACAATTCATAATACATTGTACCAAAAATTCTAATATATGTCAACGTGTTGAAGCGAAACTAAATGATAAAATATCGAATTTATTAAAAAAACCTACACAATTTGTGCAGGTTTTGAATTGCTATTCTAATATGGTTTTATTGTTAGTGTTTTGGAGGTTTTTAATGATGTCAATTTTAAGAAGCGGTGTTACAATAATTGAAGCCACCAAGCTCCCAACTCCAGTTGAAATTAAGAATGGAATTATATAAGCGTAAAATGCAACCCCAGCAGCCGACTGCCCCATAAATAGGATGGCTATAGGATAGGCAGAAAGTCCTCCTAAAATAGCAGTTCCGAATAGTTCGCCGAAAATAGCTGAAATTGTGCTTTTAAACTTGCTGTATAGTATACTAGCCAAAAAAGCTCCAAACATGCTTCCAGGAAATGCAAGCAGACTTCCAATACCTAACAAATTGCGAAGCAAACTAGCAATAAACGCGCTGCCTAAAGCGTAATAAGGGCCTAAGGTTACTGCCAAAATAACATTGACAATATGCTGAACTGGAGCGCATCTGCTCCCTAAAAAAGGAAATGAAAATAAGCTTCCTATAACCGCCACAGCTATTAAGACAGAGGCTATTGCTATTTTTTGAGTGTTGTTCTTCATTAGTTACTCTCCTTGAAAATAAAGGGCAAAACGTTATATTATAGCGCAATAACCCTAATAGTTAATCTTTTGAAATATCAAAAGTCGGTTTCAAACTTAATAGTTTTCTCTCACGCTGTAACACAGCTTCCCATCGCTATAATTTAAATATTAGGCACAAGGCGCTCCCCTTTGCCATTTCGTTTTGCGCACCTCTCTTTCAAATAGAATAAAAAAAGAGATAAAAGTACAGCAAAATACCTTTATCTCTAATCGTTAAATAAAGTCACCCTTTGCTGAAATTACCCAAATTAGGTTTAATCAAATAATTTAGATATTGGTCGAGATAATTCTCTTCTCAGCCTTTTAAATCGCCCCAACTGCGCATTATAATAGCACAATTATGTTGATTTGTCAACTTGTCTAATATGCAATTTGAACTGTAAAGCTTAAAGTTATGGTGTTCAATATAATTAGAACCAGTTCCCTAGGGGCGTGGTCTATTATTAGGTTGAGGACCGCCACCACCGCCTCTATCGCTAAGGCTAACTGGATTACCATTCTCGTCTGTGACATTGCCACCAGATATATTAAACTCTCCTGTTACATCAAGCTCACTATCTCCGCCAGAATAAATAGCGTCTACATCAATAACCACTTCTCCACCTTCTATAAAGAGATCGCCATTTGAATCAATGCCATCTCCTTGTGATTTTAGAAGGATTGTACCATTTGTGATTTTAACATATCCATTATCTTCGCTGGCATTTATTGCATCATCAAGAACTTTAATATCAATATTTCCACCATTTATATCGACAGTTGAACCTTCAAGCCCTTCATATGCATCTGTCACAATAATTTCGCCATCATTTATAATCAATGCCATATCAGCATGGAAAGCATCATCCCCTGAAAGAATGCTAAAATTACCATCATTTATTGTTAGATTATTATTTGCATGGATAGCATCCTCATAAGAGGAAATAATGAAACTTCCATCGCTAATTATTATATCATTAGCCTTTAGTCCTTTCATGCTGTCCTCTAACATATCGGTTGCCGATACAATGTTTCCTGAGCCTTCTCCTCTGGTAATTTCATTCAGCACTTCACTAAAGCCACCACCAGTATTTATCTCAAAGCTACCGTTGTTAATTTGTAGATCGTTTTCGGCTGAAATGCCATCATTTTGAGCGTTGATATTAAATGTTCCGTTTGAAATAATGAGATTTCCCTTGTCTAAGTCTTCATCATTAGATGCTTTAAGCCCATCTTTTCCGCAGTTTATATTTATTATAGCTTCATTTATTTCAAGCAAATCTTTGCCGACAATTCCATCATCAACAGCGGTAACAGTAATATTTCCGCTATCGATAATAAGGTCATCACGGCTATTTATGCCATCTTGGTATTCGCTTGAAACAACAAGGCTGCCATCTCCAGATATGATTGTATCAGCTTTAGAGTATATTGCTGCTGAGGGGAATTCTGTATCAGCAGTATCAATTGCCCCTTGGGTTACAAAGTTTTCGCCTTGCAATATAATATGAACATCCTTTGCCTCAATAATATTGATAGGTGTTCCGTTATTATTTTCTATATTGGCATTATTTAAAACAATGCTAACAACGCCATCATCAATATCTTTATTCACATTTACTGTGATGTTCGATAAATCTCCTGTAAATTCATATGATCCGCTCTGTGTGATATTATTTTCTATTAAATTAGGTTGTGGAGTTTCCTCTGAAGAAGCTTGCTCTTCGGCGAGAAGATTGGTAGTAGAACTTTCGATATTTTCTGTTGTATTGCTATTGCAAGCTGATAATAACAATAAGCTCATGATTAAAGAAAAAACTATATATTTTTTCATAAACATCCTCCTTTAAAGCAGATTACTAAGCATTTCTTGTTTTGTTATTACTATTTCAAGATTAGCGTTTCTCGTTCTTATTTCATCAATAAACTCCTTTTCTTTTTTTTGATCCATAAGCTCTATTTCATAACTTAACTTGAAAAGACTTCCCATGTTTGTTGTTTTTGAAGTTATTAAATTTGCCTCCTTTGTATAATTTGAAAAAATATCATCAAAAGCATTGGTGTAATTTAAATGCTCGGGTATTGTTACATGAAGCATTCTCATACCTGCCTTATCCTCGCCAAAGTTTGTAATGGTAAGAATAAGAGAAAAGAGAATTGCGATTAAAGCAAATAATATTGCAAATCCTAAATATCCCATTCCTATAGTTAGCCCAGTACACATTGCTGTGAAAATTGCACCAATTTCTTTTGCAGTTCCAGGAACAGAACGAAAACGCACTAAACTAAATGCGCCAGCAACAGCAACACCAGCACCGATATTTCCATTGACCATAATAATTACCATTGATACAACAGTTGGCAAAAGCGCCAATGTGGATAAGAAGCCTTTGGTAGACTTTGTTTTGTAGCTATATATCCTTGCCATGAATACACCTAAAATAATAGCAGTTATCATACATACTATAAATTGTGTTAGGGTTATGTTAGTAGCTGATGTTGTGTTGAAAATACCTTGGAATAAACTATCAATCATTTATATTGTACCTCCTACGCTATTTAAAAATTTTGGGAAAATATAGTTTTTATAGGCAGTGCCATACTTTGAAAAAGAAGTGCTGAAAATATTGTTTTTATTTAAAAAATCTAAAAGCCAAAAAGGCAATCCTGTTACAGTTTTCACTTCAAGAAGTACATAGTCATCGCCTAAAACTTTGTTATCACTATCGCTATCATAAAAAGATATATCATTATCTCGCATTTTTATTTTGAAGTCAAAAGTCATTCTAAAATGCTCATCATCTTTACAAGAAAAAGCTTCTCTTTCATACGATAAATAAACTTTAGGGATAATTCCTTTGTAGCACTTCCTAAAGTAATTAACTTCTTTTCTAATCTGGCAACCGTTATCATTGGGATGCTCATCGTTAAAATATGAAAGAGCATCATTTTTACTAGATGCGACTCTTCTTTTATAAACAACGCCGTTGAATTTCTTTTTTAGCTCAATGAATGCTATACTATCTTCATTTGGTTCACCATAAACACGAAGTCTTAGCTTTTCTTTATATTTTGGTTTTTCAATTGAGTGGCGTATAATTCTATAATCGTCTGTATCAAAATATATATTTGAAATCTTATGTCTTCCATATTCATCCATAATCATATAGTTTTTCATTATGTTAAGCAGAGAACGATACTCTGATATTGTTAGCTTATACTTTAATTCATGCCGCTTGAAAGTTGATGGCATAGACATTAATCTCACTCCTCTCTTAATATAATTATACACGTTTATTATTATGGAGTTGTGATGTCTATGTGTTTTTTTACATTAATTTTACTATTGAAAAGTGTCGGCAAAAAAGCTAAGAAAATGAGCGTCACTACTTAGCGACACTCATTTTTGAAACAGCCATATATAAATAACCTCCACTGCGTTTCGATTATTTATATTCCTCGCAGGGGCGATTTTGATGTCCTTGCTCTCGTCACTATGTG
>CAYJEV010000133.1:0-4281 GCA_964369265.1 uncultured Oscillospiraceae bacterium | reverse complement strand
ACAATTTTCAATCCATCACGAAGTGATACATTAACTTTTCACTTTTCATTCTTCAATTTTTACTAAAACTAAATATAAATGACATAGGAGGTAGTAGACAAGTATGATTATAAGAAAATTTAGCGATTGTGATGTAGAAGAAATGGCAGAACTTTTTTATAATACAGTACATTCCATAAATGCTAAGGATTATAATGAAGCTCAGCTTGATGTATGGGCTGATGGCAAGATAGACTTGAATAAATGGATAGAGAGATATAATAGGCAGTATTGTTTAGTTGTTATGATTGATAATAAGATAGTTGGTTTTGGAAGCATAGAAGGGGACTATCTTGATATGTTGTATGTCCATAAGGATTATCAAGGGCAGAGAATAGCCACAAAAATAGTCGATAAACTCGAAGAGCAAGCAAGAAAAGAGCATGCCTTTATAACAACGCATTCCTCAATAACAGCTCTACCTTTCTTTGCGAAAAGAGGTTATAGCATTATAAAAGAGCAGCAAGTTATAAAATCAGGAGTTAGCTTAACCAATTATATAATGATAAATAAATTCTAAATAAAATCTATTGACAAAATTGATATGCTGGTGTATACTAAGTTTCAGTTAGGTATTTCTAACTGTATTTCATGAAAAAGGGTGATTAACATGGCGATTAACTTGCAAGAGGCAGTTATAGATAAGGAATATAGAGTGGTCGAAATTATTGCTGACGACGATGAGTTAGTATCTTTTTTGTTTTCACTTGGTTGCTATGAAGGACAAAATATAACGGTTATTTCAGCTTTAGGCGATTTGCTAGTGCTTTCAATAAAAGATGCACGTTATAGCATAGACAAAGATCTAGCCGAAGCTATCATCGTCGAGTAGACGGTGATTTTTTAAAACAAATAGTTAGCTCTTGCTAACTTAAATTGGGAGGAATATACAAATGAAAATTGCATTGACTGGAAATCCAAACAGCGGTAAAACCACTTTGTTTAATGCTATTACTGGTAAGGTAGAGCATGTTGGAAACTGGGCAGGAGTTACTGTAGAGAAAAAAGAGGGAGATATTAAGAAAAGCCTTTACAATGGCAGTGTTGACATAACAGCTGTTGACTTGCCAGGAGCATATTCTATATCTCCATTTACATCTGAGGAGAGCATAACAAGAGATTTCGTTATTAGTGAAGCTCCTGATGTTATTATTAACATTGTAGATTCAACTAATCTAAGCAGAAGCTTGTTCTTTACAACTCAGCTTTTAGAGCTTGGAATACCTGTTGTTGTAGCCTTAAATAAAAATGACTTAAGCAACAAAAAAGAAATTGAAATTAAAGTTGAGGAGCTTTCAAAGTCTTTAGGCTGTCCAGTTGTTCCAACATCAGCAACAGAAGCTGGAAATAATGGGCTAAAAGAGCTAATCGAAAAAGCAGTATCTGTTAATGGACATCCACAAACAGCGCCATTTACATATGATGCTATTGATGTTAATGATAAAAATGCTTCAACTGAGCTTGATAAAAAGAGATTTGATTTTGTTAATGGTTTAGTTTCCAAATACGAAACAAGAAAAGTTAGCAGCAAACAAAGAACAAAGCAAGATGATATTGATAGCATTGTTGCAAATAAAATACTAGGCCTTCCAATCTTCGTGATTGTAATGTGGGCTATATTCTCTATTTCCCAAACGTATGTTGGCCCTTTCTTTGCTGATATGTTTGTTGGATGGATAGAAGGCTTTGGTGAGATTGTTGCTGGAATGTTAGGTGAGAATGTTTCTCCTGTACTATCAGCCATTCTTCTTGATGGCATAATTGGCGGTGTTGGTGCTGTTGTTGGCTTCCTTCCTCTAATTATGGTTATGTTCTTCTTGCTAGCATTGTTAGAAGATTGTGGCTATATGGCAAGAGTTGCAGTTGTAATGAACTGGCTGTTTAAAAAGGTTGGTCTTTCTGGTAAGTCCATCATCCCAATGGTAATTGGTACTGGTTGTGCAATTCCTGGTGTAATGGCAACTAGAACCATTAGAGATGTTAGAGAAAGACGCACAACAGCTATGATAACTCCATTCATGCCTTGTGGCGCAAAGCTTCCAGTAATTGCATTGTTTGCTGGAGTGTTCTTCCAAGATGCTTCTTGGGTAAGTACATTGATGTATTTTGTTGGAATTTTAATTATTATAATTGCAGCTTTGATTATTGTGAAGATAACAGGACATAAAGAAAAGAAGTCCTTCTTCCTAATTGAGCTTCCAGAGTATAGAATTCCAAGTCTATGGAGAGCTGCTGTTTCTATGATGTCAAGAGCTTGGGCGTTTATCGTTAAGGCAGCGACTATTATTCTTCTTTGTAACATGGCAGTACAAGTTATGCAAACATTCGATTGGAGCTTTAATGTAGTTGCTGAAGATATGGCTCATACAAGCATATTAGCAAGCATTTCAACACCATTCGCTATTATTCTATTACCATTAGGCTTTGGTGTGTGGCAGTTAGCCGCAGCATCTATCACAGGCTTTATTGCAAAAGAGAATGTTGTTGGTACGTTAGCGGTTGTTTATGGCATTAGTAATTTCATTGACACAGACGCTTTAGAGCTTGTTGGAGGTGCAACAGAAATTGCTAGCATCATGGGTCTAACTTCTGTTTCTGCTTTAGCATATCTAATGTTTAATCTATTCACACCTCCTTGCTTTGCAGCTATTGGAGCTATGAACGCAGAGCTTGATAGCAAGAAATGGCTATGGGGCGCAATTGGCTTCCAATTCGGTACTGGCTATGTAGTTGCTTTCTTAGTTTACCAACTAGGTACATTATTCACAACTGGCTCACTAGGTCAATACTTCTTGCAAGGATTTATCGCAGTAGCAATTATGGTAGGATATGTGGTTTACTTAATGATGAAGGGAAGTAAATCAACTGTAGCAAGTAAAAATTTAGTAACAAGCAAATAAAAGAAATGAGGCGTTATTATGGGCGACTTAATAGTAATTGGCATAATTGTCGTTATAACTTTAGCTGCTGTATATAGCATATATAGGGCTAAGAAAAGTGGCAATAAATGCATAGGCTGACCACATGCTGGTAGCAGTGGTAGCTGTTCTAAAAAGAGCGAAGACAAATAATTAAACAAGGGATTGCAATGACAGAAAACATCATTGCAATCCTTATTTTTATCTAAAAAATAAAACAAATAGCGAAAAGGCGGTTAAACCTTTTCGCTATCTTTAGTTATGTAGTAATTATTTAGCTTGATGAACAACAACTTGTGGGAATGGGATTTCGATATTAGCCTCGTCAAAAGCAAGCTTTAGTTCTCTATTCATAATTCTTCTAGCAGAATAGATGTTTTGCTCATCAACCTTAGCCATCATTTTTAAATCGATAGAGGAGCTGTTAACTGTTTCAACACCAAGATACTCAGGAGCAACCTTGAACACTTCTGGATACATTGTTGGAAGCGCATCAAATAGCTTGTGTACAACCTCTTCAGCCTCTGGAATGCTTGCGTTATAGGAAATACCAATAACAGTCACAGCTACGGAATCAACAGAGGAAAGGTTAATAAGCGTTCTGATATCGGAGTTGTTGACAACCTTAATGTTTCCACCAAAGTCTGTTAAAGAAGTTGTTCTAATTCCAATTGAAGAAACAGAACCTCTAAATCCATCAATAGTGATGATGTCGCCAACCTTGAATTGTCCTTCAAATATAATGAAGAAACCTGTGATAACGTCTTCGATAAGAGTTTGTGCGCCAAATCCAACAACTAAAGCCAAGATACCTAATGAAGCAAGCACAGGAACCATGTCAATGCCTATCATGGATAAGCCAAATAGTATAGCATAGATTATAACAGCATATCTAATACAGTTACAAACAAGAGCTTTAATAGTTTCGCTGTGTCTATTTGTTAGTATAACGTTTTTGGAGAATAGTGAAACTAAAGAGTTCACTATCCACACAACGCCAATTAGTATCGCCACAGAAACAAGGCTTAAAATGTCAAAGCCAACATCTGAGCTGGAAAGAGGGTTTCTGCCTTTGAAATAAACTGTGTGGAACTCAGTCAATGCTTCTTGTTGAGTTTCGCTTAGGAAAAATAAAGCGCTTGGAGCAAACACAGCAGTTGCAACTATTAGGATAATTATAATAGCAATAATTTTGCCCATTGGTAGTTTTTTAGAATTGTTCATATTGACAATCTCCTTTATTTATTTAATTTTAATTAAGACCATCTAGCGTATAGAGTGATATCGCTTGTATAATCCATTGGGTCAAGCCCAGTAACTTGAT
>CAYJEV010000132.1:0-4376 GCA_964369265.1 uncultured Oscillospiraceae bacterium | reverse complement strand
AGCACAAAACTAAAATGGCGACTAATAGTCGCCGCTACAATTTGCGATGTCATTTTTAGCTTTGCATGACCATAAATGACACGCCAAAAATTGATGCCCAAAAATAGTAGGGTGCGGCGCTCGACGCACCGTCGCACAGAAACCACAACAAGGAACGATTGACAGGTCATTTTGGTTTTGTGATTATTTAAGATTTTGCGTGTTTAATGATGTCTAATTCAAGGGATGTCGAGCGCCATCCCCTACCATGGAAACGTTGACAGGGCATAAAGTTTTGTGATGTCATTTCCACATCATTATTATCATTAAGTTAGCAACATTCGTACTTTTGTCATTGAACAAAAGTACCAAAAATCAACGAGAGGGTGGGGGCAGAGAGTTTGGTGCATTTTGGTATTTTTCGATATTCCGTTTGCACGAAACTTAAAATAACGCTCTACGTTCTATATCCTTAAACTACAATTGCCATCGTGAACAAATTTCATGTTTAAACCAAAAGAATAACGAGATTAAAAAAAGAAAAATACAGACAAAATGAATTTGCTTTGGTGGAAACCGAAAGAGCGTAAGCCAGCTTTTGTTGGTCGCTTGTTTGGTGAGGGTATATAATATTGCGATGTCATTTGATGTTTTGTATGACCATAAACAACCCACAAAAAATTGATGACCCATATTTTTGTTTTGTCATTTGACGTTCGGATAAAAAAGTAGCGAAATTTAAGAATATATAAAAAATTGGAGGAAGATATAATGATAAGAAGGTTTAAAAGCTCGGATTTAGAGCAGGTTATGGATTTGTGGATGAAGGGGAATTTGTCCGCTCATTCTTTTGTTGACTCAAAGTATTGGATGTCGCAGAAAAAAACAGTTAGCCAAATGATTCCACAAAGCGATGTTTTCGTTTTTGTTGAAGCTAAGAAGATATACGGCTTTATCGGAGTTGTGGAAGGATATGTCGCAGGGCTTTTTGTTGATGAAGAAGAGCGTTCAAACGGTGTTGGTAAAGCTCTGCTTGATTATGCAAAGAGAAAAGAAAATACATTATCCCTTGCTGTGTACAAGAAAAATGAAGGAGCTAAAAAATTCTTTTTAAGAGAGGGCTTTAACATCACAAATGAACAGCTTGATGAAAATACTAATGAAGCTGAATATTCAATGATGTGGGCTAAATAGGACTGGATATGAACTTAATAGTAGCAGTTGATGAAAACTGGGGCATTGGCAGAGATAACGCCATGCTCTTTCACCTCCCTTCTGATCTTGCCTTTTTCAAGAAAATGACAACTGGAAAAACTGTTGTTATGGGTAAAAACACGCTTTTCTCCCTTCCAAACCAAAAGCCACTGCCAAACCGTCAAAATGTCCTTCTCTCCTCAACTCATACTAGAGATGATATGATATGTTGTGGCTGTTTAGAGGAGCTTTTTGAGGTGCTGAAAAACTCTAAAAGCGATGATGTGTTTATAATTGGCGGATCAGCTGTTTATGAGCTAATGCTCCCTTATTGCGATACTGCCTATATTACAAAAATTGGCGCAGAAGCTAATGCAACGCATTTCTTCCCAAATCTTGATATCAATAAAGATTGGGAGATGACTTTTGTGTTAAACGAGGAAGTTTATGAGGGGATAAAGCTAAGTTACACAGTTTATAAAAATTTGACATTATATCCCTAAAGTGATAAAATAGCAATATAATAAAAAAGACAGGGGAGCTGTTTAAACGGCTGAGAGGAGCAATGCTCGACCCTATAACCTGTTCAGGTAATGCTGGCGTAGGGAGTTTGGCTTTTTAAGACCTTTCTACGAAGGGTCTTTTTTTGTTGTAATCCATTACTATATAAACCAGAAAGGAATTTACTAGAAATGATTAAACAAATGCTTCAAAATGTTAAAGAGAAAGCACCTCTAATCCACAACATCACAAACTATGTGACAGTTAATGATTGCGCCAATATCCTTCTCGCCTCTGGAGCATCTCCAATTATGGCAGATGATATTATTGAAGTTGAGGAGATAACCTCTATCTGTACAGCGTTAAACATCAACATTGGCACACTAAACGAAAGAACAATTGCTTCAATGCTAAAGGCTGGAAAAAAATCAAATGAACTATCACATCCAGTGGCAATAGATCTAGTTGGGGCTGGTGCTTCAACACTTAGAAAAAATTGCTGCGACAAGCTTCTTTCAGAGGTTAAGTTTAATTTAATAAAAGGAAATGCCTCTGAAATTAAAGTAATTGCAACCGATAGCTTGGGTGGCAGGGGTGTTGATGCTTCTGCTAGCGATTCAGAAGGGATTGAAAAGCTAGCAAAGGCTGTTGCAGAGAAGTATGATTGTGTTGTTGCTGTGACAGGGGCTATTGACATAATAACAGATAAGAATACAACATATAAAGTATCTAATGGGCATCCAGCGATGAGCAGAATAACAGGAACAGGCTGTATGCTTTCAGCATTGTCTACTGCATTTATCGCAGCAAATGACAACACATTATTAGCAACAGTCGCTGCTGTTACAATGATGGGAATTGCAGGAGAAATAGCGGCAGAGACTTCAAATGGTAGCGGAAGCTTTAGGGTGGCGCTAATAGATGCGATAAATAATATGAAACCAGAGGAGCTAGAGAAAAATGGTAAATACGAGAAAATTAACTAAACAACTTAGGTTATATGCTGTGACTGATAGTAATATCAAAACTGAGAAGAGATTTTTGGAGAGCATAGAAGAATCTTTAAAGGCTGGTGTTACTATACTGCAACTAAGAGAAAAAAACATCGACACAGACGAATTTATATACCTTGCCGAAGAGGTTAAGGATATATGCAGAAAATATGATGTCCCTTTCATCATTAATGATAGCCTAGAGGTCGCTATTGCCTCAAAAGCAGACGGCATACATATCGGCCAAGGAGACATGGCGCTAAGTTTGGTTAAAGAGCAGATTGGCGAAGGGAAGATAGTCGGTGTTTCCTGCCAAACAGTTGAACAGGCTTTAGTTGCTGAGAGAGATGGTGCTGATTACATTGGAGTTGGAGCTGTTTTTAACACAAGCACAAAGCTAGATGCCAAAACTATTAGTCACGACACATTAAAAGCAATCTGCCAAGCAGTTAAAATCCCAGTTGTGGCGATTGGTGGAATAAACGAGAGCAACATCAATGAGCTAGCTGGCTCTTTAATTAATGGCGTTGCTGTTGTGTCTGCAATTTATGGGGCTGATAGCATTACTAAAGCAACAGCAAGCCTATATATGCTTGCTGGAAAGGTTTGCGATACAGGGCTAAGGAATGTTCTAACAATTGCTGGCTCTGACTGCAGCGGAGGAGCTGGAATACAAGCTGACATTAAGGCTATAACAGCACACAGACATTATGCAATGTCTGCAATAACTGCTTTGACAGCGCAAAATACAACAGGCGTTTATGGCATATCTGAAGTATCGCCTGAGTTTGTGGCTTCACAACTAGATTGCATATTCAAGGATATAAAGCCTGACAGCATAAAAATTGGAATGGTGTCATCTCCTGAAATTATAAAGGTTATAGTAGATAAGCTAATAGAGTATAAGGCAACAAATATTGTTGTTGATCCTGTAATGGTGTCGACTAGTGGAAGCAAACTATTATCTGATGAGGCGATGGAAAATTTAATAAATCTATTACTACCACTTGGAACTATAATAACGCCAAACTTAAAAGAAGCTGAAGTTTTATGCAAGTTTAGCATTAATAGTAAAGAGGATATGATTAAAGCAGCTGAGGCTATTTCAAAGCTAGTGAATGGTGCTGTTTTGGTTAAGGGAGGTCATCTTGCAAGCACTGCCGATGATTTACTATATAATAATGGTGAAGTTAGCTGGATAACTGGAGATAGAGTGAATAACGATAACACACACGGCACAGGTTGCACATTATCTTCTGCGATTGCGTGCAGATTAGCCGAGGACAGGAGCTTGTTAGAGGCTGTAACTTTAGGTAAGGCATACATTACAGGAGCACTTAAAGACAACTTAAATTTAGGCAGTGGAAGCGGACCATTAAACCATACTTTTTGCTTATAATTTCTAGGCTTTGTTAGACTAAAGATTAAGGGTGAAGGACTAGAGGGTTTCGCACTAAACTTGCAATGTTCCGTCAGGTAGAGTAAAAGTTTTGCTAAATTTTTTCAAAAAATTTCAGCATCAAAGGGCTGCCCCTTTGGCGCTTTCCGCAGAAAGCGAAATTCTTAAAAAACTAAACAGCTTTCACCTTAAAAACAAGACAAGCACTAAAACTAATCATTCACAACCAAAGCTGGGATGACGACAGAGTGAAAGATTAACTAGCTTCCGTTTTCGCAAAAGGTCAGTCAAGGCACAGCTAAATTTATGTT
>CAYJEV010000131.1:0-4455 GCA_964369265.1 uncultured Oscillospiraceae bacterium | reverse complement strand
CATCAAAGGGCTGCCCCTTTGGCGCTTTCCGCAGAAAGCGAAACACTTAAAAAACCAAACAGCTTTCACATCAAAAAACAATTCAGGCACAAAAACCTCAAGTTCGTACAAACTGGGGTGTGTTCATGTGAAAGCTTAACTAGACCATAAACAGAGGAATGCACTATCCGTACCCACCCATCAAGGCAATGAAATGGACCCTTGATGGCAACAAAACCATTTGATTGGCTAATGACTGGTGGTGAAAGGGATGTCGCACAAAATAAATTGTTTAAACAAAATATGTCATCGTGGCAAATTTATATTGTATAACAAAACATTTAGCGACAATAAAAAACATCCCCTACCATGGAAGCGCCTCTGGGCATAAAGTTTTGTGCTGTCATTTCCACAACGTGTTTATCATCTAGTTTGTTGTGTTCGTACTTTTGTCATTGAACAAAAGTACCAAAAATCAACGAGAGGGTGGTGGCATAGAGTTTGGTGCATTTTGGTATTTTTCGATACTACTTTGGTTAGCCGCCCAACTGCCTTCACGAAAAATACAGACAAAATGAATTTACTTTGGTGGAAACCGAAAGAACGTAAGCCAACTTTGGGTGGGTCGCTTGTTTGGTGAGGGTATATGGTTTTGCGATGTCATTATTGGTTTTGTATGACCATAAACAACCCACCAAAGGTTGATGTTCCAAAAATAGTAGGGTGCGGCGCTCGACACACCGTCGCACGAAAATCGCCACAACGGCACGCAATTCCCCACAACGGCACGCAACCAACCACAAAAAGGAACGATTGACAGGTCATTTTGGTTTTGTGGTGTCATTTCCACATCGTGCGTATTATATAGTTAGTTATATTCGTATTTTTGTCATTGAACAAAAGTACCAAAAATCAATTAGAGCAAAAAGAAAGCTATGCGATATGCACAGCTTTCTTTTTTAGTAATTAAACTTTGTTAGGGGATTTAGAAGATTTAGTATCGTCAGTTTGGCCGCCTTTTCCTGTAAGTGCTTTTGCGCTTGTAACAATAAGAACAATAGCAAGAATGAAAAGAGCAGAAGCAATAGCTCCAAGAATGTATGTATCAGGGGAGGAGAAGAAGTTTCTGATAAGAATTACAAGTCCTGTTAGAGTTACTGCGAACATGAATACCATTGGGATAAGTGTTGGCCAAGAAATCTTTTTGGATTTTGCGAACCAAGCAGAAAGAGCAAGCAGGGAAAGTCCTGCTAGTAGCTGGTTGGAAGCGCCAAAGATAGGCCAAATTCTAGCATATCCGTACATTAGAAGACCAACAGCACATCCGATAGTGATGAATGTCGCTGATACAGGCTTTGTGATAACCTTTGCTGGGCTTGTTTCAGGGATGTCATCAAATAGCTCTTGGAACATGTAACGTGCGATACGAGTTGCTGTATCAAGGGAAGTTAGGGCGAATGCAGAGTAAGTTAGAGTAATGAATACTTGACCTATCTCGAATGGAACGCCGAATGTGCCCATGAAAGTTGCGATACCTGCAGCGAACTTTTGAGCTGGAGAACCAACACCACCATCAGCCAGATAAGCAACAGATATAATAGCGATTATAGCAACAAGACCCTCAAGAAGCATTGCGCCATAGCCGATAAGTTTTGTATCTTTTTCGGAGTTAATTTGCTTTGAAGTTGTACCAGAACCAACAAGTGAATGGAAGCCAGATACAGCACCACAAGCAACTGTTATGAATAGGAATGGGAACATAGATTGAGCTGCAAGCCCCTCGCCAACTGTAAAGGAAGTAACAGAAGGAAGTTGTAGAACAGGGTTGTATAGGAAGATACCAACAATTGCGCCAGCTAATGTTCCGTATAATAAGAAGGAACATAGATAGTCACGAGGTTGTAGTAGAATCCAAACTGGCATTACAGAAGCACAAGCAATGTAGCCAAGCATAATAACAGTCCAAGCGAACTTAGAAAGCTTTAGTATAGGGAAAGCATAGCCTATGTAAATACAAGCAACTAGAAGAGTAACACCAACAACAGTTGAGATACCAAGACTTGCGTTCTTTCTATAAACAAAGAAACCAAAGCCCATAGCTAGAAGAATGAATAATACAGAAGCTGTACCTGCTCTAGCGCCTGTTAACATGTCAGGGAACTCAGCAGAATAAGCGAATGTGCCAGCACAGATGTCTGTGAAAGCAGCAACAACTAGCACTAGTGCCAGCCAAGCAAAAAGGTCAAACAGTTTTTTGCCTGTGTTACCAATGTTTTGCTTAACTACCTCACCAACTGATTTACCTTCGTGTCTAACAGAGGCAAAAACTGAACCCCAGTCATGTACACCACCAATAAACACACTACCAACAATAACCCATAAGAATACAGGAAGCCAACCAAAAATAATTGCAGCAATTGGGCCTGTGATTGGGCCTGCTCCAGCTATAGAGCTAAAGTGGTGGCCTAGAACAACTTTGCTATCTGCTGGACAATAGTCAACATCGTCACGCAAAGTATGGGCTGGTGTGGAGATAGTAGGGTCAATGCCCCATTTTTTTGCTAAGAATGATCCGTAGGTAACATATGCAACTAAGAAAACAATGATACCTAGACATAAAAGCATAATTCCACTCATAAAGAAATCCTCCTTAAAATAATAATATTATATAACTCTCTGCTTAAATCCCCTTTATAAGCAGGAGCAATAAACTAATGGAAGAGCTTGCCTAAAGTCGAAAGAACTTTGTTTGGTTCTTTTGTTTCTATATTTTTAATTGTTAAATCAAAAATATGTTTTATGTTCTCCGATTTTTTGCAGGAATGGACGATATTGTTCTTTAAATCTACAACAATGAACCTAACCTCACACCAGCCCTTAAAAGAAAAAGCATAGTATTTTGTATAGCTAAACTTTCTTAGCCATTTCAATGCTTCGTCGTCAATCTCATCTGAGTATATAACTATGTTGATAATTGTTGACATATGCTCCATCGAAGAAGGACGAAACTCCTCAGCCCATTTTATTCCAGCCATAGAGCATTTCATCAAATCCCTTGCAGTTAAGCTTTTGATATGCTTTAAATAAAGCCTTTCATTCTTTTCCATTTTGTCAATTACATCGGCTTTGGAAATAAATGTTCTGCCAGCAATATCTTTAAAAACAGCAACAAGATCAAAATCAACATCAAACAGCCTAAGACTATTATCAAATTTGAAGTTCGCTTCAAGGCGTTTTGTTATTTTCTCTAAATATTCCTCTGCTGTAAACATAAGCATCTCCTGTTCTTTTATTTAACTTGAAGTTTTTAACAATTCTGACCTAATGATGTTAGTATAACACTAATTTATCAATTTTTCAATACTTTACTGCATAAAAGTTAAAATGCGTTAAAGTTTTAAAATATAAAAGTTAAAATTTGTATTTATAGAGCATTGTGAATAAAATGTCATTCTAAACAATAAAAAAATTGTTTATATAAAACATAAAAGTGTTGATAAAATTAAATTTAAACCTAAATTAACTTAATATACTCTTGGTGCTTTAGTTGTATAAAGCTTGTGTACATAAAGTATATTTTATTCTTTTATGTAATTTTTATTTATAAATGTAAATAATTCCTAAATTAAAATCATTATATCACAAATTATATTCATTGTATTGAAAGTGAGTGTTTGTTTATATAAAATTTACATTTAAGACAAATGTATGTATTGGTATTATTGGAAATGATGTTTTTGACAGAGTAACTAGCAATAATAATTGCTCATATAATAAGCAGTTCTCGCATAGACTTATAAAAATGAGATAAGGAGGCTGAGATGAAGAGCTTATCAGAAGAAAGAGCAGTTATATTAGCGGAATATATTATCGAAAATGAAAGCACTGTTAGGGCAGCTGCTAAGGTATTTGGTGTTTCTAAAAGTACAGTACATAAAGATATTACAAAAAAACTAAAGGAAATTTCTCCGAGTTTATATATTCATTGCAGAAAGGTACTTGAGAGGAATAAATCAGAAAGACATATTAGAGGGGGAAATGCAACAAAAGAGAGATTTGCTCAAAAACAAAAAATATAAATAATCTCCGTTTCACTGCGATTATTTAAGTGAATAGTGAAAAGTGAAAAGTGATGGTGTCGCTTTGCGACGTTTTAAATGACTTGCAGTCGGCTTGAAGCTTTGATATAGCATACAACTTTCAATCCATCACGAAGTGATACATTTTCTTTAAGTGAATAGTGAAAAGTGATGGTGTCGCTTTGCGACGTTTTAAATGACTTGTAGTCGGCTTGAAGCTTTGATATAGCATACAATTTTCAATCCATCACGAAGTGATACATTAACTTTTCACTTTTCATTCTTCATTTTTCACTATTTCATGCTTCATTTCTCACTAAATCTAATGTGAAATGTGGACGCAAAAAACGGATGGCAAAAGCCATCCGTTTAAGTTTAGTATAAAATGCTAATTAGT
>CAYJEV010000130.1:0-4509 GCA_964369265.1 uncultured Oscillospiraceae bacterium | reverse complement strand
TCTTCCAGTTTAATCTGATCTTTTTATAAATGTCTACTTTATGGGGAGCAGTTCAAGTTCAAGTCACGTACAGTTTGATTTTTAGCAAAATCGCATACTCAAAATAGCATACTCGAAATTCACTCGTATTTAACGAAAAAAGCCGTAAAAAGTGGCGATTTTACTGGGTTTTCACCCAATCGCATACTTTTTACGACAAATTCATGGCATGCCTGATGCGATTCGAACGCACGACCTTCAGAGTCGGAGTCTGACGCTCTATCCAGCTGAGCTACAGGCACAAATATAAAGCTTTCTATAAAAGGCTCTCTGCTAATATCTTAATTCCGATGAATATCAAGATAGCTCCCCCAATAATCTCGGATTTGCTCTTGCATTTATCTCCCCAAATAGCGCCAATCCTAACCCCAACAGCAGAAAATGCAAAAGTAGTAACGCCAATAAGCAAGGCAGAAATAAATATGTTTATTTGAAGAAAAGCAAGCGAAACACCAACAGCTAAAGCATCAATGCTTGTCGCTATAGCAAGGGTAAACATAGACTCCTGACAGGCTTCCTCTTCATCAGAAAAGGCATTTTTTATCATTCTTGCCCCAAGCACAAAAAGCATGATGAACGCAATCCAGTGATCAAAGCTATGGATTAAGTTATAAAATTGATTGCCTAAAAAATATCCTATTGTCGGCATTAACGCCTGAAAACCCCCAAAGTATAGCCCAGCCTCAATAGAATGCCAAGCCTTTACCTTTTTAAGTGACAAGCCTCTGCATATAGAAACAGCAAACGCATCCATTGAAACACCAACAGCCAACAATATTAAATCAAAAATACTCATACATCCTCCAAAACAATACTATACAATAAATTAAGTAAATAACTATAATGTCGCTAAGCAACAATCCTAAAATACTTATAGTCACCTCTGGCATTTCTACTGACAGCAGCTTTAGTCATTCGTCTTTCACTTTTAATCGTGTTATTATAACATCTTAAAGTATTATTGGTCAAGCCTATTTAATAGTTATGCCAATAAATAGATTTTATACATTGAATTTTGTGAATTATATGAAAGATGTTTATTTAAAGTTTATATCCCATTCTTATATGAGTTATATGATTATGCTTGCAATATTCTGCAAATAATGGTAAAATAGTATGAGATTATAAACTTGCTTAGTAAAATTTAAGTATACATTCAAATCTAACAACAAACAAATAGGCTTTGCCTATAAATATTTAGGGAGGTAGGATTATGTCAAGACGTAAAACAGATCAGCCATTTTATTTATTCCATCAAGGTGCTAACTTTGAGAGCTATAAGGTTTTTGGTGCTTTCCCAACAAAGCAAGGCAGGGGGAGCGGATATCGCTTTCGAGTATGGGCAGCTAATGCTAATAATGTGTATGTCGAATACGATGGCAACGAGCATTTAATGAGCAGAATTTCCGATGAAGATATTTTTGAGGTATTTGTTCCAAAAGTTGTTGCTGGCGAAAGTTATCGTTATGTTATTGAGGATAAAAAAGGCGAAAAGCATTACAAAGCCGATCCATATTCTCATAAAGCAGTTATGATAGGCGAAGATTGCTATAGCGTTACAACAGAGCTTTCTTTTGAAGAGGAAAAAGAAGCCCCAGCACCTTTCAAATTAGACACCCCTGTTAACATCTATTCAGTTCATTTAGGCTCTTGGAAAAGGGATGGCGATAACAAACCACTAAACTATGAAAAACTAGGAGAAGAGCTTTCTCAGTATGCTTCTGTTATGGGTTACACTCATATACATCTCCTGCCAGTGCTTGAGCATTTTTACAAAGAAGGCTTAGGTTATTCGCCAAGCTTCTTCTTTGCCCCAACTAATATGTATGGCGAGCTAGAAGGCTTTAAGCGATTTGTTGAGCTTTGCCATGAAAAATCTGTTGGTGTTATAATTGATATGCCAATCTCTTCTTTCCCAAAAGAGCTTTTAAACTTTGATGGCAGCAAGCTTTACGAAACTGTTGTGCCAAACTCTAAAACTGCAAGCTTTGATTTATCTAAGCCAGAGGTTCACAGCTTTATACTATCTGTGTGTAGCTTTTGGGTAGAAGCTTTTAATATTGATGGCATTCGCTTTGATGGTGTTGGAAGGATTATTTATCCAGAGTTTGGGCGTATGGGAGATAGATGGCGACCATCTGCATTTGCAGAGCAAGATGCTGACGGAGTTAAGCTCCTAAGAAAAATCTCGACTCTAATGACTGAAAAGCACCCAAATGTTATCACAATAGCGCAAGATTTAAGCCCACTAACCAGCGTTACCTCCTCTGTTAAGGATGGTGGCTTTGGCTTTCATTTTACAATGAACTCTGAAATGACTGGCGAGGTTATTGACTTTATTTCTGTTCCATATAACTACAAAAAGATGGAGCTAGACAGCCTGACTTACTGGCTAACTGCCGATACTAAAGAGAAATATGTTGTCGGCTTTGATCACAGCCGATTTATGTATGGTAAGCGCTCATTGCTTGCAAGGACTGTCGGCGAGGACTGGGAACAATATGCTATCCTAAAAGCCGTTGCAACCTTCTTCGCAACCCTTCCAGGAGCTAATATTACATGGATGGGAAATGAGTTTGGACATATGCCTGAATGGTCATTTGAGAAAGCTCTTGATAGATCAAGAATGGATTTATTCCAAAATCAGTATCTTCAAGTTTTCTCAAAGGAACTTAACCTTTTTGCATTAGGGGAAAAGGCGCTTTGGGAAAAGAATAAAATAACAGATGTTCAGATAGACGAAGAGCATTCTGTGTTTAGCTTTAGGCGAGGAGAGCTTTTAGTGGCTGTTAATATGTCTGAGGATGTTTGCAGAAATTACAACATTGAAGTTAATAATGAAGCAAGCTTTAAGGAAATATTTAGCACAGATAATTTAATGTTTGGTGGAAAGGGAGCTGCTAATAGAGGCAAAATAACAGCTGTTAGCAACAACGATAAGTATAATTTAACCATCAATATACCATCTGTAGGTGTAACCATATTAAAAGAAGAAGATTAGGAGAAATAATAGAATGAATTTATCTTTTGTAAAAGAATT
This sequence comes from uncultured Oscillospiraceae bacterium, assembly GCA_964369265.1. Taxonomy (GTDB): domain Bacteria; phylum Bacillota; class Clostridia; order Oscillospirales; family Ruminococcaceae; genus DAMCAP01. The sequence continues at coordinate 1,430 of CAYJEV010000130.1, read as the reverse complement.
AGCAAACAGCCATAAGGACTATATCATTTCAATGAAAAATCATTTTCACGAAAACCCAGAGCTTTCCTTTAAGGAGCATAATACAAGCAAGAGAATTTGCGAGGAGCTTGAGGCGATGGGTATACCATATGCCAAAACCTCCGAAACCGGGCTTGTTGCTCATATCGGAAAGAAGGGCGGCAAAAATGTTGCGCTTAGAGCAGATATTGATGCCCTGCCAATGGCAGAAACAAGCGACAACCTATGTTGCGATAAAGTTGCAGTGAGCAAGAATGAGGGCATTAGCCACACTTGCGGACACGACGGACACATCGCTATGCTGCTAGGCGCTGCTAAGGTTTTAAAAGGCATGGAAAATGAGCTTGAGGGAATGGTGTACTTAATCTTTGAAGACGGCGAAGAGGTTAACATCGGGCTTAATGATGGGGGATGCAAAGGCGCTCAATCAATAATGAAATATCTATCCGATGTTGAAATTCACAGCATTTATGGCATTCATCTATATGCTGGAATGAAGTCTGGAACTGTTAGCGTTCAAGAAGGCCCTCGTATGGCTGGAATTTATAGATTTGAAGTTGAGATTGAAGGCAAGGGAGGTCATGGCTCAAGACCTGACCAAGCTATTAGCCCATTATTCGCAGCTTCCTATACAATGACTAACCTTGCTAACTCTTGGGTAAATGAAATCGACGTTACTAAAACTGTTACACTAGGCATGGGTTATTTAAATAGTGGCTCTAAATTCAATATCATTCCAAACACAGCGACTTTTGGTGGCTCTTTAAGATTCTTCGATAAGGAAGAGGGCGAAAAGGCAGCGAAGGTTGTTGAGAGAATTATTAGAATGTCTGTTGAGATGCATAGATGTAAAGTTACTGATTATGATTTTGGCTTTATGGACTCTGTGGTTAATGATCCAGCATGCTCTAAGAGGGCAACTGATGTTTGCAACGATATTTTAGGCAAGGACAATGTGCTGACAGTTGATCCATGGTTTGGCTCTGAAAGCTATAACTACTATCTAAAAGAATGGCCAGGTGTGCTTGCTCTTCTAGGTATTCAAAATGACGAAAAAGGCACTGGAGCTCTTCACCACAACCCTAAATTTGATGTGGACAATGATGTTCTGCCAACAGGCAGTGCAACTTTAGCTGCTTATGCAATTAGTGTTGTAAACGAGAAATAATTAAAAACAAAACTAGCCACCATTTCAGTCAAAAAATGGTGGCTTTCTTCATATTTTAAGCAGTTATTTAATTGGTTATTGCTATTTTCGCTGCTGTTTTAGCGTGTATTTCGGCGGTATCAAAAATAGCTAAATGAGTATCGTCTTTGCCTATCAGAAGTCCAACCTCAGTGCAACCAAGTATAACACCTTCTGCGCCTCTTGCCTCAAGCTCTGCTATTATCTTTAAATACTCTGCCTTTGA
>CAYJEV010000129.1:0-4556 GCA_964369265.1 uncultured Oscillospiraceae bacterium | reverse complement strand
TGCACTATCCGTCCCCACCCATCAAGGCAGCAAAGCGGACCCTTGATGGCAAGAAAACCAGATGATATCGCAAAACTAAAATGGCGACTAGTAGTCGCCGCTACAATTTGCGATGTCATTATTGGTTTTATGCGTTGGGTGATGTCTAGTTCAAGGGATGTCGAGCGCCATCACCTACCATGGAAGCGCCTCTGGGCATCAGTTTTGGTTTTGTCATTGTAGTTTTACGATTATAAAAATAGGAGGTTAGTATGAATTCATTGGATGTGTATAATCTTGCTGAGCCGTTAATTGATGGCAACAGGGAGAGGGAATTTTATCTTAATAAGCTGCCGGCAGTTATGACTGTGTTGATGGAGGAGGTTAAGTTTCTTAACAACTCATTAAGGCGACGAGCTGGCAAGGAAGTTATTGATAAAGTAGTTGTTGTTCAGAGCAATGAACAGGAAATTGAGCTTGAGGAGTTTGTTGCGAGGGCAGTTATGCCTTATGGTGTTGCTGGGGTGTTGTTATTAACCGATAACCCATCTCTTGCAATAAATTATAGGAACTTCTTTTATTATAAGCTAAGCTCCCCTATTATTGCAGAACAGGTTAAGATAATTGATGTTTATGGAGGGGATTAGATGGGGTTTGTTATGAAAGCGCCTTCGCAAGAAAAAAGCTATATTTATGATTATAGCAACTTTAAGGGTATTGACTTTTCAAGACCTCCTGAAAGCATAGGCAGAGAGTATTTGAGCTTTTGCAATAATATATTCCTTAACGAAAATGAAGTTATTTCTTCGCGTTGGGGAGAGATAAACTTTGCAAGCTTTGAGAATGAAGTTATAGCGATGTTTAGTGTGGTTATGGATGGAATTAGCTATTTATACATCGTTAGTGGGGGCAATCTGATAGAATATAATCTCACAGATAATCTAATGGGGAGAGTGGTGTCTTCAGATTTTAGCGAAGCAACAACAATATCTAGCTTTAAACAGGGGAGATATGTGTGGCTGCTTGATGGAAACAGCTTAAGGAGGATGAGTTATGAGGGGAAAGAGAGGATTATTGAGAAGGCGACAGACCTTGCTTATATCCCAACAACCCATATTGCCTCAACGCCAAATGGCGAAGAAAGAATAGCTTTTGAGAGCGTTAATATGCTCTCGCCCTATAGAAAGGTTAGTTTTAGGGGGGATGGCAGTTCTCGTGACTATAAGCTTGACTGCGAGGATATTGATGAGATTAAGCCGACAGTTTTTGTAAATGGCAAGCAGCTTTCTTCGGAGGAGTTTAGCGTCAACTATCTTTCGGGTTGGGTGAGCTTTGCAACTGCTCCGGCTGCACCTGAAATAATAGGACAGGACAATGTTGTTATTAAATACAGCAAGCTTATACCAGATAGCAGTGAGAAAATAGGCAAATGCACAATCTCAACTAGCTATGGGCTTGGAGGGGATTTGAGGATGTTTGTTAGCGGTAATGAGGGCTACATAGGAGTAGATTGGCATTCAGCACATAACAACCCAGCTTATTTTCCAGAAAGCTCCGAAAGCTTTGTTTCTGAAAAGGAGATTATAGGATATTTACAAGTAAATTATCAGCAAGCCATTATCTTAAAAGATTCAACTGAAAGCTCAAATGTGTTTTTTCGCACAGCTAAATTTGATGAAAGCTTAGGGACGATATTTATAGTCGAGCAGGGGGTTTTTGGGAAGGGTGCTGTTTCGAAAACTGGCTTTTGCCATTATAGAGGAGAGCCTCATTATCTTGGGGGAGATGGTGTGTATTCCATAACATCAAACAGCCTTAACCTTGAAAAATCGCTTTATAGCAAAAGCGGCAGAATAAACCCAATGCTTAAAGCTTTCGGAGCTAACAAGCTACCAATGGACAGGTTTTGTTTACTTGAATATAAGGATTATTTATTCTTATCAACTGGCGAAGAGCTATTCTTAGGAGATGGAAGGTTTGAGTCTGGGGAGCTTAGGTGGTATAGGTGGACAGGGCTTACACCAACAAAACTTTGTGTTGCAAACGGCAAGCTGTTTTGGGCGGATGCTTCAAACAGGCTTCATTTCTTTGAGGATGGGCTAAATCCACCATCACTATTTGTAAACTCTGCTAAGAGCTATTTCTCCACAAAAATAGATAATGACGGCTCAGAACTTAACTACAAAAGCCTTGTAAAAGATGGGGTATATATCAAGTTTAAGAGCTTTGGGAACAGACTTAAAGTAAGCTTAATACTAGACGAAGATAGGGTGTTTGAAAAATATATTGAGGCTGACGAAGAGGCAAAGGATGGTTATGGAATGAGGGGAGTGTTCTTGCAGTTTAGAGGGGGATATTACAAAACTGCTAGAATTATAGTTGAAACGCTTAGTGTTAATGCAGGCTTTGAGCTGTATGCTTTAATAAAGAAGTATAGCTTTAAAAGCCAGATGCCTTAAAGGAAAAGGAGGGGAGTAATGAAAACAATATTTGAAGTTAATTTTGCAATTATAGCATCATTTGTTAGCCTTGCTTTGGGCGGGATAGACACTGTTTTAATAGTGTTATGTTCTTTGATTTTCATAAATTTGATACTGACCATTATAGCCGACATAAAAAGCTCGCAACTTAATGCTAAAAGCATTTTTATGTTTGGCATTAACAAGATGGCTATATTATTATTTGTTGTGTTTGGGGTTGTGCTGGATATGCTCGCTTTAACCAATCTGCCTTTTTTTAGAATGGCAATAATATGGTTTTACATTTCAGAAGAATCTTTAGTTTCTATTGAGCTTTTTAAAAGGCTGGGGCTGCCTTTGCCAAGCGGAGTGATTTCAGCGCTAAGTAGATTAGATGATATCGAGATAAAGAAGGAGTAGGCGAATGGGGTATTATTATATTGGAGAAGATGGGTATAAAAGGCGATTTGACGACGAATACAACTTTATACCTGATGAGAATGTAGTCGCTTTTGAGGCTGGCGCTGCTTTTGATTGGTCAAAGCTAGAAAGAGATGACGATTCTAGCTACAGCGTTAGCAAAAAGACAACCACCACAAAAACAGCACAGCCGTTTTCCTCCTCTACATATAAAAAGGCAGAGGAGTATGCAGAGAAGATAAGAAGCCTTGATTACGAAAAGGGCTACAAAGAAATTTATGATAATCTTGAATTTGATGCGACAGAGGCCTTTGTCAACTACAAAAAAGATGCTAGTGTATCGGAGCAAAACAGCTCTGCACAGGGGCTTAATAACGATGTATCCAGCTCTAATGCAATATATGAAGCATATCAAAGGGCGCTCAAGCTTGTGAACTTAAGCTATGAAAAGCAAGTAAGTGACTTAAATGAAAGGCTAGATAATCAGTATCAAAGCGATTATAACAAATACTTAAATGCATTAAAATAACAAAAATCTGATGTGAAGCTCTTAACTCACATCAGATTTTTTAATTACATAACATTTGGAGGGGGAATTATGGGGGAAAGCTATGGGTATGTGCGTGTTTCGAGCATAGACCAAAATGAAGATAGGCAGATGATAGCGATGAAAAGCGAAGATGTACCACATAAAAATATCTTTATGGACAAGCAGAGCGGAAAAGATTTTAATCGCTCTAGCTATAAAAAACTTATCAAAAGACTTAAAAAGGGGGATTTGTTATACATATTAAGCATTGATAGACTCGGCAGAAATTACGAGGAGATACAAAAGGAGTGGAGGCTGTTAACAAAGGATATTGGAGTTGATATATGCGTTATTGATATGCCACTTCTTGATACAAGAAACGGAAAAGACCTTATGGGAACGTTTATTGCCGATCTCGTGCTTCAAATTTTATCGTTTGTAGCACAGAGTGAACGTGAGAACATCAAGAAAAGACAAGCAGAGGGAATTGCTGCTGCTAAAGAGCGAGGTGTCAAATTTGGCAGACCAGAAAAAGCAGTTCCGAGTGAGTTTAAAAAGCTTGTCAAAGAGTGGGAAAAGAAAAAACTTAGTCTTCAAGAAATCCTCCTAAAATGCAATATGAGCGAAGCAACCTTTTATCGCAGACTTAGAGAATATAGGCTTCTAAATGATAGGAAATAAAAAAAGCTATCAAAAAGTGTACTTTTTGATAGCTTCATAATTATTCATATTATAACGTTATTACTGATAAAAGTCAAGTGTTTTGTTAGATTTTTATGGCGAATATGCGTTTTTTATGTTCTTCTTATGAACAAAGTTGTCGTTTATATTAATGATATTATAAGTCGGGAAATAGTCAAAAAGTACACTATTTGATTATGGTGTTATGGTAGGTTGTAAGAAATTAGAGCATATGAAAGTGGAGGGGAAATGTATGGGCAAGATTAAAACATCTGATTACTATAAGTATAAATCTGCAATAGAAGTTGCAAACCAATCACAAGACAAAGAGGCTTTAAGGCAAATTCAAAAGCAACTTATAGTTCAATATGGTTTGGATGATAGTGATGTACAGGCGTTATTAAAGAAATTTAGATATACAGTTTAGAAGGAAAAGTAGAACAATTAAGTTGCTAAGTATTAGGAGGTAGGTATGTGGTTCTTTGTAT
>CAYJEV010000128.1:0-4557 GCA_964369265.1 uncultured Oscillospiraceae bacterium | reverse complement strand
TTTTGAAAAAAATTTAGCAAAACTTTTACTCTACCTGACGGAACACTGAAAGTTTGCTGAAAGTCTTTAGTTACTATTAGTTATTGCTTCTTCTGCCCTTAATATACATTTTATCGCTTTTTGTCGAAAAAATCTAGTGCTATACAAATAACGGAAAATGAATTATTTGTGCACCCAAAATAAAACCTTCCTAAAAAACTTCGATATTATTTAATGAAATTAAATTTTTAGTACAATCTAACATATATCACAATAAAAAATCCTTCTTTTTGTCTAAAAATCATCTTGAAACTTCATAACAATAGGAATACAATGTAGTCAAAGAAAGAATTTAGGAGGAGCGAGATGAAATTACTAGTTGTTGTATTAAATAAGGTGGAAATGCTCGAACCAATACTCGAAACTTTAACTGCAAGGGGCATAAGAGGCGCTACTATTCTTAACAGCACTGGAATGCTCAAAGAACTAACTAAAACAGAGAATCTGCCCCTGTTCGGTTCGCTAAGATTTTTAGCAGACCCAACAAGAGAAGAAAGCAAGACTATGTTAATGGTGCTTAATGATGAAAAGCTAAACATCGCTAAACAAACTATGAGAGATATGCTAGGCGACCTCTCTAAGCCAAACACTGCCATAATGTTCTCTCTTAATATCAATGATGCAGAGGGGTTGACATTATGAGTTTTCCAATTTTAACAAGCTTTGAAATGCCTATTTTATTATACACATCTATCCTTATAATCGCCGGCTTAATAATGGCTGCTTTAGTCAAAAGATTTAAGCTGCCAAGCGTTACAGGATATTTAATAGCTGGGCTTATAATCAGCCCATTTTCCTTTGGGATCATACCTGAAGAGGTTGTGCATTCGCTAGAAGTTATTTCAGAGGCTGCTTTAGGGTTTATAGCTTTTGGTATTGGAGGCGAATTTAAGCTATCCTATATTAAAAAGATGGGCAAAAGCCCTGCAATTATAGCTTTCTTTGAAGCCTTCACAGCTTCTTTAGTTGTTGCTATAGTTGTGTATATGATGGGATTTGGCATAAGCCTTGCGCTTTTATTAGGTGCTATTGCCGCTGCAACTGCCCCTGCTGCAACAATAATGGTTGTCAATCAATATAAGGCAAAAGGCCCACTAACCTCAACTTTACTAAGTGTTGTCGCATTAGACGATGCTGTTGCGCTAATGCTATTCGGTTTTGCTTCTGCAACTGTCAAGCTTATTAACAGCCCAGAGTCTAGCTCATTCTTGATGGCTATAATTACACCGCTTTTTGAAATCATTCTATCAATATTGGTAGGTGCTATTTTTGCGCTTATTATGCGTTATGCCCTTAAAATTTGTGCTGGAAGAGGCAATAAACTCAACATTGCAGTTGCATTCATATTTTTGAGTGTGGCTGTTTCTGAAATCTTTGAGCTTTCAGCATTGCTGATGTGCATGAGCATTGGCTGTGTGATGATAAACATTTGCGCTGATTCACACGAAATGTTTGAAGCGGTTGAGTCAGTAACACCGCCTATATATCTTCTGTTCTTTGTGATTTCTGGTGCAGAGCTAGATTTAACTGTTCTGCCAACTATTGGAGTTATAGGTATTGCGTATATCATTGCAAGAGTTGTTGGAAAAGTTGCTGGTGCTAGCTTCGGCGCAACTATTGCTAAAGCGCCAAAGGCTGTTAGCAAGTATGTCGGCTTTACTCTAGTTCCTCAAGCAGGTGTTGCAATTGGTTTATCTATGATAGCAGCAGCAGAGCTTCCAGAATACGCAAACACAATAACCGCTGTCATATTAACTGCAACTTTTATATACGAGCTAACTGGTCCTGTGATTACAAAAAAAGCGCTTATTGCTGCTGGCGAAATAACTGCAATAGACTAATTAAATTGGCCATGTGAGCACCCCGTTGCCCACAACCTTCAAATCACCCCTCGAGAAATAGTGAAAAATGAAGAATGAAAAGTTAATGTATCACTTTTCACTTAAATAATCGAAACGCAGTGGAGATTATTTGTATAATGTAATATTGCAAAATCTTATCCTATGAAGTATAATAGTCTAAACAATTATATTTTAAAGGAGAGCATTATGACATTATTAGAAAGAAAGCTAGACCACCTAAATATAGCCGTTCCTGATCTTAAAGAAGCAGTTGAGTTTTACACAAAAACTTTGGGCTTCAAAGAAAAAGAGAGATACAGCAATGGAACTAGAGAATTTGTCTTTTTAACTGATGGCAACATCACTTATGAGCTAATCGAAAACAAAGCCTTAGATAGCGCAGTGTTCGAGCATATCGCTTATGTTTCAGAAGATATTGAAGCAGATTTTAACTACTACAAAAATCTTGATAGTAACCTGCTATTAAGCCCAAAAGTTGGGTATGCTGATTTTCTTTTTGAGAATGGTGTTAAGTTCTTCTTTATTCAAGGTGCTGGCGGAGAAAGAATTGAGTTCTGCCAAAGATAGGCTATTACCAAAACTGCTAAAACCTTTATCCCTATTACCTATCCCATAATTTAATAAAACCAAAACAAAGCCACCAAGCAGATTTTTTGCTTGGTGGCTTTTATAAAATGAGATGAAAGTTTAAAAATAAATTTCAAACTTAATTATTAAAAAGCCGTTTCTCTCGTCTGCAAAAAGCAGACAATCGAAAAACATGGCGCATTTATGACCATTTTTATGGTTGTTTTGTGCCTTCAGTAGAAAGGAATGGTCATGAAAATGCTAAATTAAGCCCATGCTATTTTTGCGTAATCAATGTAGCCAGATGGTGAGCATTCAAATCCCATAAGATCTTTGTCAGAAGCTCTTAATAGCTCAAATTGATATAGTGTAATTTGAGGGGACAGATCGTTTAGAAGAGCAGAAACCTCTTCCATAATTCTCACATTCTCTGCTTCGTCAATTGTTGTTGCCGCTTGGTCAATCAGCGCATCAACTTGCGGGTTGTTTAGACGAGAACGGTTAGAAGCATTGATTGAGCTAGAATGGAATACTGAAGACATGTAAGTTAGATTAGAAGATGAAGTAAAGTTACCAATAGCCGCAACATAGTTACCATCAGTTGTGTCAGATAGATAAGTTGCAAGGTCCATAGAAACTATAGTCACAGTGATGCCAAGCTCTTGTAGGGCTGCTTGAATAACCTCTGCTGCTCTTCTCTTAGTGTCATCAGAGCAGATGATAGGCATTTCAACTGTTGAAGGATCAACGCCAGACTCTGCTAGAAGTGTCTTTGCTTTTTCAATATCGTAAGTATAAGCGCCGTCCATTGAAGTTCCTGGAAGCCCAATTGGTGTTTGAGTAACAGCTGGAATACCAAGGCCATTTAGTGCAACAGTGATGATATCATCTCTGTTTAGTGCGTAGTTGATAGCTTCTCTGAACTTCTCATTGCCAAAGGCTGGAACATCGTGGTTAATCATTATGTAGTTATGAGTTGTACCAGCAGTTTTAAATAGCTTTAGCTCAGGATTTTCTTCTATTCTGCCAGCGTCGTTTGACTCAACTTCAATGATTGCGTCAATTTCGCCTGTTTCAAGAGCGATTGTTCTGGAAGAACCTTCTGGAATAACTCTCCAAGTCATGTTAGCGATAGCTGGTGCGCCTAAGAAGTAATCTTCAAAAGCGACAAATTCAACCTTCTCGCCAAGTGACCAGTTTACAAATTTATATGGACCAGAGCCAATTGGATTTTCGTTAAAGTTATTGCCAGCATCGATAAGGGATTTTGGAACAATTGCATTACCATGATGAGCAAGATCCATTAGTAGGTTTGCGTATGGTTCAGGAGTTATTAGCTTGAATGTTAGTTCGTCAATAATCTCGCATTCGCCAACAAACTTTGTATATTGTCCAACTGCTGCGAAAGTTTTTGCAAAATCAAGAGAAGCCTTAATGTCTGCTGTTGTCATTTTTTCGCCGTTGTGGAACATAACATTATCTTTGATTGTGAACTGCCATTCTGTTTCTGATAGGGATTCATAGCTCTCAACTAATAGAGGCTGAGGAACAAGCTCCATATCGGTTACAAATAGTGTATCATAAGTTAGCTGGTTCATGTATGAGCCTGCTGTTGCGTTGTGGTCGTATGGGTGCATAGAAGGGGTTTCGTTTGCTGTTGCAATGATTACAGAATCTTTAGTTTCGCTTGATGTGTCGGCTGTTCCTGTTGATGAAGTTGCGCCGTCGCCTGTGGAAGAAGTTTGAGTGTCTGAGCCACAGCCTGCGAAAACGCTTGTTAACATTGCTGCTGCAATTAATAGTGCTGATATACGCTTAGAAATACTGTTCATAAACTTACCTCTTTTTCAAATTCTATAACACTTTTCTTTCATGTTATAGCTAGATTATACTACTTTCGCATTAAAATGCAAGAGATATTTCAATTTTCTGCCTATTACCTAAAATATCCATCACGTTTATGTTAAAATACATAAGGCTAATGCTTCTAGGTGGATTTTAGGCTAATGGTTAAGGGTGAATGGCTATAAAGACTTTCACTAAACTTGCAGTGTTCCGTTAGGTAGAGTAAAAGTTTTGCTAAATTTTT
>CAYJEV010000127.1:0-4605 GCA_964369265.1 uncultured Oscillospiraceae bacterium | reverse complement strand
ATTAACTTTTCACTTTTCATTCTTCATTTTTCACTAAATCTAATATAAATAATCTCCATAGTTTTACATTTATTCTTCCATTTTATCACAGAGCCCCTTCATTTTCAAGAAGTAATTTCCTTCTATTGTGTATCTATTGTATATTTCGCTTTTATGATTTATAATGCTATTATAGTTGCGAAACTATAACAAAATATTCTCTAATATGAGGAAAGGATTATCAAAATTATGATTGAGATAACTGCGAAGAGCATATTATCCGCTAAAAATACATTTAATATATACAGAGGTTGTACTCATGGCTGTATTTATTGCGATTCACGAAGCGAATGTTATGGCAAAACTTATACATTTGAGGATATTGAGGTTAAAACAAATGCTGCTCAGCTTCTTGACACTGCCTTATCTAAAAAGAAAAAGAAGTGTATGTTAATGACTGGAGCAATGACAGATCCATATATTCCTCTTGAAAAGACTATACAAAACACTAGGAAATGCCTTGAAGTTATTGAAAGGCATGGTTTTGGTGTATCCCTACTAACAAAATCTGATTTGATTCTTAGGGATATGGATATCATAAAGCGAATAAACGAAAAGAGCAAATGTGTAGTACAGATGACAATCACAACTGCCGATGAAGAGCTTTGCAAAATATTAGAGCCTAATGTGTCTAGCACTAAGGAAAGGGTCGCTGCATTAAAAGCATTTAGCGATGAAGGAGTTCCTACCATTGTTTGGCTGACACCAACCCTCCCATTTATCAATGACACAGAAGAAAACATAATGGCAATTTTAGATTATTGCAAAGGGGCAAAAGTTAAAGGAATTATAACTTTTGGTGTTGGGATGACTTTAAGATATGGAAGCCGAGAATATTACTACAAAAAGCTTGATGAGCATTTTCCAGAGCTAAAAAGAAAATATATGAGAAGCTTTGGTTCGGCTTATGGTATTTCGCCCCCAAACAGAGCTAAACTAACAAGAATAATCAAGAAATTTTGCAAAGATAACGATATGCTTTACAGAGAAAAGGAAGTATTTGATTTTATTTTTGATTTCCCAGAAAATAATGACCAAATATCTCTTTTTGACCTATAAAATAAACTGCCAAAACATTGTAATTTTATAAAATATATTGTATAATTAAGCACAGTGCTTGTTCACTAATTATTAGTGTTTTGGAAGCGGTAAATCCCCTTGCCAATATCTAGGGTGACCGATATAATCTAATAAACAATACAAATAACGGAGGAATTTAATTATGGGACTAATAAAAGCTTTAACTGGCGCTGCTGGTGGTGTATTAGCAGATCAGTGGAGAGAATATTTCTATTGCGATTCTATTGAAACAGACATACTTGTTACAAAAGGTGTTAAGCGTTCAACTTCAAGAGGAGCAAACACAAGCGGAGTTGACAATATCATCTCAAACGGCTCTATCATCTCTGTTGCTGATGGGCAATGTATGATAATTGTTGATAATGGCAAGGTTGCTGAGGTGTGTGCTGATCCTGGTGAGTTTGTTTACGACAATTCAACAGAGCCTTCCTTATTTTATGGCGGTTTAGGCGAAGGAATTATGGAGTCATTCAAAAACTTAGGCAAGCGTTTTACTTTTGGTGGAGAAGCTCCAAAAGATCAAAGAGTTTATTATTTTAACACAAAAGAAATTATGGGCAATAAATATGGCACTTCTAGCCCTGTTCCTTTTAGAGTAGTTGACAATAACATTGGCCTTGATATTGATATCTCTATTCGCTGTCATGGTGAATATTCATACAAAATCATAAACCCACTGCTTTTCTATACTAACGTTTGCGGAAATGTTGTACATAGCTATAACAGAATTGAAATTGATAGCATGTTAAAGACTGAGCTACTAACTGCGCTACAACCAGCTTTTGCGAAAATTTCTGCTATGGGCATTAGATACAGCGAAATTCCTGCCCATGCCTCAGACATGGCTGATGCTCTTAATGAGGTTTTGTCAAAGAAATGGTCCGATACTCGTGGTATAAAAGTTCAAGGCTTTGGTATCTTCACAACAGTTTCTGAAGAAGATAAGGCTATGATCCAAGAGCTTCAAAGAAATGCTGTATTTAGAAGACCAGACATGGCTGCTGCACATTTAGTTGGTGCTCAAGCTGCTGCTATGCAAGCCGCTGCTGCTAATGAGGGCGCTGGCGGAGCATTTATGGGATTTGCTGGCTTAAATATGGCTCAAGGAGCTGGAGGCATGAATGCAAATAACCTATTTGCGATGGCACAACAACAGCAACAATCAGAGCCACAAGTTAGTGCGCCTACAGCACCACAAGCTTCATCACATGCACCAAAAGCTAACACATGGCACTGCGCATGTGGATACGCTGATAATTCTGGTAAGTTCTGCGCTAACTGCGGAAGCCCAGCCCCAAAGCCTGTTGAGGGATGGAATTGCAGTTGTGGTGCTGTGAATAAAGGCAAGTTCTGCCCTGAATGTGGCGCTAAAAAGCCAGTTGGTACTCCTGTTTATCAGTGTGATAAATGCGGATGGAAACCAGCAGATCCAAGCAAAGCTCCAAAGTTCTGCCCTGAGTGTGGAGATGTGTTTGATGATGGCGATGTAAAGTAACTAAAAATTAATTAGAGTATTTATCGATAAAAAATAACAGGGCTACTTTATTTTATAGCCCTGTTATTTTATCTTTTGCCTGCGAATAAAAGGAGTGTTTAACTTGACTCAAGATTTATTAAAATACCAATGCCCCTCTTGTGGTGCGCCATTAAGATTTGACCCAGCCAAGCAGATGATTATCTGTGATTCCTGCGATTCAGAATACCCAGAAGATTTTTTCGATATTGAAGAGATAAACGAGCAGAGCAGCATCAATATAAACCCAGACGAAAAGCCTAGAATAGACTGGAAAACCGAAGGGTTTGCAAGCAAGCATAATACAATTGACAATCAAAAGGGCTATACCTGCACTTCTTGCGGAGCTGAAATTCTTTCTGATGGAAATACAGTTGCTACTGAATGCTTATATTGTGGAAACCCTGTTGTAATATCTGAAAATATTGGCTCTGTACTTCAGCCAGACTTTGTAATTCCTTTTAAAATTGACAAAAAACAAGCCGAGCAAATACTCCAAAACTTCTATAAAGGCAAGGTATTTTTACCAAACAGCTTCAAAGACCAAAATCGCATATCAAAAATTTCAGGGCTTTATGTTCCATACTGGTTATTTAGTTGTAGTGGTGAAGGCAGTATGAACTTTAAGGCGACTAAAGTTAGAAGATGGTCGACTGCAAATTACAACTACACTAACACAAAAACCTACTCTATTGATAGGGCTGGCAGCTTAGAATTTAATCATGTGCCTGTTGATGCATCTATTAAAATGGAAGATAGATATATGGAGGGGTTAGAGCCTTTTAGATACGAAGACTTAACAGAGTTTAGCCCTATGTATATGGCTGGCTATTTTGCGGATAAGTTTGATGTGAATGTTGATGATTCGGCTTTAAGGGCTAATGAGCGTGTTATAGAAAGCACAAAAGATACTTTTAAAAACACTATTAGCGGTTACACAACTGTTGTCGAAAATGGCTGCAACCTTTCAATAGGCGATACAGATATCAGATACGCCCTCTTCCCTGTTTGGATGCTAAACACAAAATACGAAGGCAAAATTTATCAGTTTGCTATCAATGGACAGACAGGCAAAGTTGCTGGCGAGCTTCCTTGTGATAAGAAAAAAATGATAGCATGGGCGGTTGGTATTGCAGCAGCGGCATCCGCTGTATTAATACCAATGTTCAATTTATTTTTATCTTAGAGAGGAGCTATCATAAATGAATAAGAAAATATACGCTTTACTTATAGCGACTTTTATGCTATTTTCAAGCTTAATTGCTGTAACAGCAACCGAAACTACAGCGCAAACTTTAGTCGATGATTATGATGCCCTTAGCTCACTAGAAGAACAAGAAATTGAAATGAGGATACAGCAAATCAAGGATATTTATAACTTTGATGTCACTATTATTATTACAGATACAGTTTCTGCTTCTGGCATGACTACTGAACAATACGCTGATAACTACCCATATATTATTGAAGAGAATGATGGTGTTGTCTTTCTTCACGATCCTTATCTAAGAGAATACATGACTTCCGCTAGAAACAACGGAATGCTTGCTTTCAACGACTACAGCTTTGACCAAATTGATGATAAGGTTGTTCCATTTCTTAAAGACGATGACTTCTATGGCGCTTATATGGTGTTTCTTTCACTAACAGAAGATTTTTTATCTTCCACAGTTAGCGGAGAAGAATATAAACCAGCTTTTCATATTGAACCAATGGCAATATTCGGAGGTTTATTTGGCGCTGTTGCCATCTCTGCAATTTCAGTAATGATAATGAAAAGATCTATGAATACAGCCGTTCATAACAGAACTGCTAACAATTATATTGAATCTGGCAGCTTAAATCTTACTATACAAAACGACAGATTTTTATTTGAAAATACTATCAAAACTCCAAAACCAAAGAACAATAGTGGTGGTTCTCGTGGTGGCGGAGGCGGTGGAGGCAGAAGCAGCCGTGGCGGAAGCTACTAA
>CAYJEV010000126.1:0-4608 GCA_964369265.1 uncultured Oscillospiraceae bacterium | reverse complement strand
CTGAAATTTTTTGAAAAAAATTTAGCAAAACTTTTACTCTACCTAGCGGAACACTGCAAGTTTAGTGGAAGCCTCATTCTCAATTACATTGACACAGGCGCATCAATCTTTAACATCGCCAATGTGTTCGCAATAACAGTCTTCGTTGCATTGCATAAAGCAAGTCTTGCCTGCATAACTGCCTTGTCCTCAACCTTTACTCTGCATGCATTGTAAAACTTGTGGAACGCAGAAGCAACATCAGTAACATAATGTGTCATGCGAGCTGGATCGTAGTTCTTAGCAGCTAATATAATCTCCTCTGGCATCTGCGCAAGAATTCTAATAAGCTCAAGCTCCTCAGCCTCAGATAATAAAGATAGGTTTACATTGGAAATAGCCTCTAGCTCAACCCCCTCTTCTTTAACTGCTGATAATATAGAACAGATACGAGCATGAGCATACTGCACATAGTAAACAGGATTGCTGCTGCTTTGCTCAACTGCAAGGTCTAAATCAAAATCAAGGTTTGAGGAAGCCTCTCTCATATTAAAGAAGAAACGAGCAGCGTTAACTGGAATTTCATCTAACAAGTCCCTAAGTGTAACAGATTTACCAGTTCTCTTGCTCATTCTAACAACCTCTCCGCTTCTCATTAAGCGAACAAGTTGCATTAGTATTATGTCTAGTCTGTCGCCGCCAACATCAACAGCGTCCATTGCGCCCTTTATTCTAGCAACATGCCCATGATGATCTGCGCCCCATATGTTTATACAGCGAGAATAATTTCTAGTAACAAATTTATTCATATGGTAAGCTATGTCGGCAGTGAAATAAGTTGTGAAGCCGTTTGCACGAACTAAAACCTCATCTTTTTCAGAACCGAACTCAGTCGCCTTATACCAAACTGCGCCATCTTTTTCATAAGTTAAGCCTTTTTTGGTTAGTAGCTCAATTGTATTTGCAACAGAGCCATCTTCATGAAGTGTGCTTTCTTTAAACCACACATCAAACTTAATGCGATAATCTAATAAATCTTTCTCAAGATTTTCAACATTCTTAGCAAGCGCATATTCAATAAGCAGTTTTTGGCGCTCGTTTGAAGGCTTGTCTAATAAGCCCTCGCCGTTGATAGCAATATACTCTGCTGCTCTTTCTTTGATGTCGTCGCCATGATAGCCATCTTCTGGGAACTCGCAAGCATCTTCGCCCTTAATAGCTTGAATATATCTAGCCTCAAGGGAGATACCGAACTTGTCCACTTGGTTTCCAGCATCGTTAATATAAAACTCTCTAGTAACATCATGGCCTGAATAATCAAGAACAGAAGCAAGGCAGTCGCCAATTGCTCCGCCTCTTGCATTTCCCATATGCATAGGGCCAGTTGGATTTGCTGAAACAAACTCAACCATTACCTTCTCTTTTTTGCCGTAATCGCTTCTGCCATAATTCTCGCCATCAGCCATTATTCCGCTAACAACCTCTGAAAACCACACAGGAGATACAAAGAAGTTAATAAATCCAGGGCCAGCTATCTCAATTTTGCTAAACATGCTATTTTCTAGGTTTATGTTAGCGACTAAGATTTCTGCAATTTGTCTTGGAGCTTTTCTAAAAGCCTTTGCACCAACCATTGCTGCATTTGTTGCAAAATCTCCATTTTTTGTATCGGCTGGGATTTCAAGCGCAAAAGAAGGTATCTCCGCCCTTGTTAGCTCATCTTTATTAAACGCTGCTTCAAAAGCGCCATTTATCATTGTTTCAATTTGTGTTTTTGCTTCTCTAATACGATTAGTCATTCTTTCCTCCAAAATTTAGTTGTGATATTTTATTAAAACTCGGTTTTCTGATGTCACAAAACCGTTTAAATCCAGTGAATAGCTAAAATCAAGCACACCATTAGGGTCTGCGATAGTATTTCTTATCTCGCCCCCTGTAATGCCAATTATCATGTCGCCCATGCCGTTGAAGTAGTTGCATTGATGTCTTCGCTCTTTTTCAATAATTAGCTGAGATTTATTAGCGCCATTTTGTCGCATCATAGTAACTTTTTCTTCCCCCTCAATTTTAAGGGTTGTTGTTGAGCCTTCAAATCCTGTTAAAGCGCTTTCTTGATATCTTAGATATAAAGTTCCGCTTTTATCATAAAGCGTTGCGACTGTTATTATCTCAACATCTTCCATTTTCTCGTCTTCTATAACTTGAGAACCTTTGATTTCGATTAGTATTTCCTTTTTCATTCTCACCCTCCTTATAGCGTTCCTAAATTTTCAAGCGATATATACTGGGTGGTGAATTTTTCATTTTTCCCAAGAAATAAGCTTGCGTTTTTATTAAATGACTCAACACTATCCGAAACAAAACATCTAAGGCTGCCCTCTTCTTTTCTATCAGATAATAATGAGTTGTTTTTTAAATATTCTTTTGCTGTATGTGCAACCTCAGCGCCTGAGTCTACTAAAATTGCAGATGGCATATAGGCTTGTATGTTGCTTCTAAGCAGCGGATAATGTGTGCAGCCTAAAATTAAGGTGTCCACATCTTTCATATCTTTTAAATAATGCTTTATGGCTTCGATAGCGACTAAATTGCCCTCATCGAAAAAGCCGTTCTCAACTAAAGGCACAAATATAGGGCAAGCCACCGACTGCACTTTAAACTCTTCATTTATCTCTGCAATAGCCTTTGGAAATGCGAGGGAATTAACAGTCGCAGATGTTCCAATAACGCCAACGCTGCCCTTTGTTAGGCTTGCTGCCTTTATCGCTGCTGAATTTATAACCCCCAAAAAAGGCACAGACATCCCCTCAACTCTTCTCTTTTCAATAACAGAGCTAACTGTTGCGCAGGCTGCAACTATAAGCTTAACTCCCATGCTCTCAAGAAAGGCTATATCGTCTGAGGCAAAGCGATTTATTGTTTCTTTGCTTCTTGAGCCATAAGGCACTCTTCCTGTATCTCCAAGATACACAATGTCTTCATTAGGCAAAAGCTCTCTTAGTCGCTTAACGCAAGTTAGTCCTCCAAGCCCTGAATCAAACACTCCAATTGGTTTGTTATTCATTGCGACCTCCCTTATGCATTAAACTCTGCCCTTGCTAGCTCTATCATTTTATCAAGCAGCTCAGAGTAACTAAGCCCTCCAGCCATCATCATTTTAGGGAACATGCTTATTGAAGTAAAGCCTGGTATTGTGTTAATTTCATTAAAGATGACTCCATTTTCAGTGACAAAAAAGTCAACTCTTGCATATCCCTTTGCGCCTAAAGCCTTAAACACTTTTTTAGCAGAGGATATAACCTCTTCGCTTTGCTTTTTGGTTAGGTTTGCTGGGATTACAATTTCTGCTGTTGAATTAACATATTTAGAGTCATAATCATAAAAGCCGTCGCTGCTTATAACCTGACCAACAACAGGCGCAAAAAGCTTATCATTACCAAGGACAGCACATTCAACCTCAAAGCCAGAAATCAGCTCCTCGACTAAAACTTTATCGTCATGCGCAAAAGCTTCGCTAAGAGCTAAAAACAGCTCTTCTTTGTTTGAAGCTTTGTTCACACCAACAGAAGACCCACTATTGCAAGGCTTTATAAAAAGAGGGTATCCAATATGGCAGGCGATTTGTCTTTCAAGAACTTCTTCCCCTTCTTCCATTAGCTCTTCTCTTTTAATACACATAAACTTGGCCATTTTAATATTTGCAGCCTCTGCCACTAAATGAGTAAACTCTTTATCAAAACAAACAGCACTGCTAGCAGTATGGCAGCCAACATATGGTATTCCGCTAAGAGTTAGCAGCCCTTGAAGATTGCCGTCTTCTCCTGTTTGTCCGTGTATAATAGGGAACACTAAATCAATCCCTATCAGCTTCCAAGCATTATCCTCAAGCACAATAAGCCCTTGGTGTTCGCTGTCTGGGCTAATAAAGGCTGGCACTGCATCCTCTTGCCACATATCCTCTTTTATTTCAAGAGGGGAAGCGTTTGTCATAAGCCAGCTTCCTTGTTTTGTAATGCCTATTTTTATTATATCGTATTTTTCTGAATCAAGGTTTGCGATTATCCCCTCTGCGCTCCTTAAAGACACCTCATATTCGTTCGATTTTCCGCCAAATATAACAGCTATTCTCCTCTTCATATGCCTCTCCTATATTTAAAAGTTTTCATACCATCTAATTCTATATATATGTTATTTTATTATATACCATCACCCCTCATATGTAAACACCTTTTTTAATCTCTTTCTCTTTTTACAACTCTCGCAATTTTCGCCTAATTTGCTTATATTCTCTATAATTATATAAAATCACAAAAAACAGCGAAAAACACCGCCAATTATCTTAGCGATGTTTTTTATAATTCGTATAGTTCAAAATATGAATGGACATTGTAGGGGCTCGTTTCCATGGCTGCCCACATCAACCACAAAACCAAAAACGACTTCACGAATTGTAGCGGCGACTATCAGTCGCCATTTAAATTATGTGTAAATCATCTGGTTTTCTTGCCATCAAGGCTCCGCTTTCGCTTACTTGATGGGTGTTTTTTTAATCTCGCTATTCTTTTAGTTCAAACATAAAGTTATGTCACGATGGCGATTTTAGCTTAAACATAAATTTCGCTGTGCCTT
>CAYJEV010000125.1:0-4624 GCA_964369265.1 uncultured Oscillospiraceae bacterium | reverse complement strand
CTAATAAAATGTAATAAGTCAACACTAACAGAAGCTTTATCAGTTGTTTCAAGAGCAGTATCTAATAAAGTAGTTATACCTTCATTAGAAGGAATTTATCTTGAGGCTTTTGATGGTATTTTAAAAATGACTGCTTATAATTTGGAAATGGGAATTATAACACAAATTCCTTGTATTATTGAAAGAGAAGGAAAGCTTGTACTTAATGCTAAAATTCTGCTAGATATAGTTAGAAAATCTAATGCTGAAGAAATTAAAATAGAGCTTGGAGAAAAACACTTAACTTATATAAGTTCTGGCGAGGCTAATTTTACAATTTTATCCTATCCAACTGATGATTTCCCTCAACTTCCTGATGTTGAAGAAACAGAGTCAATGAAAATTGACGAAACTACTATGAAAACTATAATTTCTCAAACATCTTTTGCAATTGCAGTTAATGAAGATAAGCCAGTTCATATGGGAGCATTATTTGAAATTGATAATAATATGCTAACAGTTGTTGCGCTTGATGGTTTTAGGCTTGCACTTAACAGACATCCTGTGCTTTTTAGTGGAAGTTCCAGCTTTGTTGTTCCAAGAAACACTCTTTTGGAAATTCAAAAGCTGCATTCCGAAGACGAAAATATAATATTTGGTATAGGAAAAAGAAATATAAGAATTAAATCTGGCAATTTTGAGATCGTTTCTCGTTTGTTAGAGGGAGAATTTTTAGATTACAACTCTGCAATTCCAAAAAACACAGCAACTTGTGTTAGTGTTAAGACAAGGGAACTGCTAGAGAGTGTTGATAGAATTTCTCTTTTAATCAATGAGAAGGTTAAAAGCCCTGTTCGTTTAAAATTTACAAGCGAAGAAATGATGGTTAGTTGTAATACTGCGCTTGGAAAAGCTCAAGATAAAATTGATATTGATCTTGAGGGAGATGAATGCGAGATGGGCTTTAATAATAAGTATTTGTTTGATGCTTTAAAAGCAGTTAATTGCGACGAAGTTAAGCTGCAAATACCAGGTCCGCTTTCCCCTATGAAGATTGTTCCTCCAGAGGGAGATGAATTCTTATTTTTAGTATTACCTGTTAGAATTAAGAATGATTAGTAATAGGACACGGCTTTAAATAGTCGTGTCCGAAAAATTGATGTGGAAAAATATTTACAATAAATATCTATATAAATATTTAAAGTTATGTTATTATATATTATTGGCTTTAGTTGTAGCTGAGGCGAAAACAATATTTTTAAAAACAACGCAATTACTGTGTTTCCTAGAAATACAAATTAAAACAATAATACTTTGAGTATAGAAAGGCAAAGAAATGGGATTTTTTGAGAAAATTTTTGGAACATATTCCGATAAAGAGTTAAAGAGAATAAGCCCAATGGTTGATAAGGTAATGAGTTTAGAAGATGAGTTTTCTAAAATGTCTGATCAACAATTAAAGGATATGACTCCAAAGCTAAAAGCTCGCCTTGAAAATGGCGAAACTTTAGAGGATATTCTGCCAGAAGCTTTTGCGACTTGTCGTGAGGCTGCATGGCGTGTGCTTGGAATGAAGCATTTTAAAGTGCAGGTAATTGGAGGTATTGTCCTTCATCAAGGAAGAATTGCAGAGATGAGAACAGGTGAAGGTAAAACTTTGGTTGGTACTTTACCATCTTATCTAAATGCTTTAACAGGAAAAGGCGTGCATGTTGTAACAGTCAACGACTATCTTGCAAAGAGAGATAGCGAATGGATGGGAAAAGTGCATCGTTTTCTTGGCTTAACTGTTGGCCTTGCTATTTCAGGAATGTCACCAATACAAAAAAAGCAGGCTTATGCTTGCGATATAACTTATGGTACTAACAATGAGTTTGGTTTTGACTATCTAAGAGATAACATGGTTGTTAAAAAAGAAAACTGCGTTCAAAGAGGATTTAACTTTGCTATTGTCGATGAGGTTGACTCAATTTTAGTTGATGAAGCAAGAACTCCTCTTATTATCTCTGGAAGAGGAGAGGAATCTTCACCTCTTTATATGAAGGCTGATAAGTTCGCTAAGGGGCTTACACAAATTAAGGTTGTTGAGGTTAATGAAAAAGAATCTCAAGACGATATAACTGCTGATTATATTGTTGATGAAAAGGCAAAGACTTCAACTCTAACACCAATTGGCGCTAAAAAGGCTGAGAGATATTTTGGAGTTGACAATATTAACGATCCAGATAATGTTACAATTCTTCACCATATAAACCAAGCTATTAGGGCTAATGGTTATATGGTTAGAGATATTGACTATATCGTTAAAGATGGCGAAGTTCTTATCATTGATGAAAACACAGGTAGACAAATGGTTGGTAGACGCTATAACGACGGGCTTCACCAAGCTATTGAGGCTAAAGAGGGAGTTAAAATTGCTGCTGAGTCCAAAACTCTTGCAACTGTAACTTACCAAAACTATTTTAGACTATATTCAAAGCTTTCAGGTATGACAGGTACTGCCTTAACAGAAGAAGACGAGTTCAGACAAATTTATAATCTTGATGTTATTGTAATTCCAACAAATAAGCCTATTCTTCGTATTGATAATGATGATGTGGTTTATAAAACATTAAATGGTAAGTATAAGGCTGTTGTTGCTGAAGTTCTTGAAAAGCATAAAAAAGGCCAGCCTGTGCTTGTTGGTACAGTTACCATTGAGAACTCTGAAACGCTCTCTAAGCTGCTTAGCAAGGCTGGTATACCTCATGAGGTGTTAAATGCTAAAAACCACCTTAGAGAGGCTCATATCGTCGCTCAGGCTGGTAAGAAGGGCGCTGTGACCATTGCAACTAACATGGCTGGACGTGGTACAGACATTATGCTTGGCGGTAACCCTGATTTTATGGCTAGAGATCAGATGGCTAAGCTTGGTTATGATGAAAAGGGAATTGATGATTCAACTAGTTATTTTGAAACAAATGATGAAACAATTCTAAATGCGAGAAAAGTTTATAACGAGCTTTTAGAGAAATACAAAGATGAGATAAAAGATGAGGCTAGGGAAGTTAAAGAAAATGGCGGACTTGTAATTATTGGTACAGAGCGCCATGAATCAAGACGTATTGACAATCAGCTAAGAGGTAGAGCTGGTCGTCAGGGAGATCCTGGCGAAACTCGTTTCTATTTATCTGCTGAAGATGATCTAATGCGTTTGTTTGGCGGAGATAACTTGGCTTCTATAATGGATAGATTTAAAGTTGATGAGGATACTCCAATGGAAGCAAAAATGCTTTCAAACACAATAAGATCTGCACAAGCAAGGGTTGAGGGCAGAAACTTTAGCATTAGAAAGAGCGTTCTTCAATTTGATGATATCATGAACATTCAAAGAGAGGTTATCTATACTCAACGTCAAGACGTTATCAACGGAAAAGACATTGGCGAGTTTATAAATATTATGTTCTCTCAAGTTGTTGAGGATATTGTTGGAAGATACATTTTGGACGATAATGTTAAGGACGACTGGAACTTAGTTGGTCTTAGAAGCTATCTAAATGGCTGGTTATGCACTCCAAACGAATTTAAATACACTAACGAAGAGCTTGAGGATGTAACAAAGCAGGACATCATTGATAAGCTTACTAAGAGGGCAAAAAATGTGTATCGCCAAAAGGTTAGACTAATTGGCGAGGCAGCAGCTGCTGAAATAGAGAGAGTTGTGCTTCTTCATTATGTTGATACACACTGGATTTCACACATCGATGACATGAACGAGCTAAAGAAGGGCATTTACCTAAGATCTTATGCTCAAAAGAATATTATCCTTGAGTATAGAGTTGAAGGTTCTGAGATGTTTGATAACATGATAAGCACCATTCGTGAGGATACTGTTAAGCATCTAATTATGTTTAAAGTGGTACAAAAAGGCGCTAACCCTAACGCGCCGCAAAGAGCTCCTCAAAGGGCTGTGAACCCAGCAGCAAAGCCTATGTTAACTCAAAAGCCTAGCGAAGGGGCTGAATCTGCTAATAGTGAGGCTAGTTCTGAGGCTTTAAACGAAGAGGAAGTTAACAAATTTGAGGCTGCTGACAACTTCGATCCAAATTCTGCGCCATTACCAGCAGAGCCAACAGCTGAGATTGAAAAGCCATTAGAGGTAAAGCAGGTTGCAGTACCGACTGAACAGCCAGCAAAAACTCAAACTTTATCATCTTCTGATAAAGTTGGCAGAAATGATCCTTGCCCTTGCGGTTCTGGACAGAAATACAAAAAGTGTTGCGGAAAATAGTTTAGTTTAATGGCTAGAGGGTTTTCAGTAAACTTTCAGTGTTCCGTCAGGTAGATTAAAAGTTTTGCTAAATTTTTTTCAAAAAATTTCAGCATCAAAGGGCTGCCCCTTTGGCGCTCATCGCAATGAGCGAAACACTTTAAAAAAACTAAACAGCTTTCACCTACAAAATAAAACAAGCACCAAAACTAGCCATTCATACCAAAGCTGGGATGAGGAAAGGGTGAAAGCTTCACAAAACCTTAAACAGAGGAATGCACTATAAGCACCCACCCATCAAGGCAGCAAAGCGAACCCTTGATGGGAACAACAAAATCCAAAGGATTTTGTAAAGTAAAAAGTAATAAGTAATAGTGAATAGGTAATGTATCGCCT
>CAYJEV010000124.1:0-4808 GCA_964369265.1 uncultured Oscillospiraceae bacterium | reverse complement strand
GCATCAAAGGGCTGTCCCTTTGGCGCTCACCGCAGTGAGCGAAATTCTTTAAAAACTAAACAGCTTTCACATCAAAAAACAATACAGGCACAAAAACCTCAAGTTCGTACAAAGCTGGAGTGTGTTCATGTGAAAGCTTAACTAGCCCATAAACAGAGGAATGCACTATCCGAACCCACCCATCAAGTAAGCGGAGCGGACCATTGATGGCAACAAAACCATATGATTTACACAAAATTAAAATGGCGACTAGTAGTCGCCGCTACAATTTGCAATGTCATTTCTAGTTTTGTATGACCATAAATGACACACAAAAAATTGATGCCCCACAAATAGTAGGGTGCGGCGCTCGACGCACCGTCGCACACAAACCAGCCATAACGGCACGAGATTACCACAATGTCGCACAGAAACCACAACAAGGAACGATTGACAGGTCATTTGGGTTTTGTGATTATTTAGGATTTTGCGTGTTTAATGATGTCTAGTTAAAGGGATGTCGAGCGCCATCCCCTACCATGGAAATGTTGACAAGGCATATATTTTTGCTTTGTCATTTCCACATCGTGCGTATCATTCAGTTAGTTGTGTTCGTACTTTTGTCATTGAACAAAAGTACCAAAAATCAACGAGAGGGTGGGGGCATAGAGTTTGGTGCATTTTGGTATTTTTCGATACTACTTTAGTTAGTCGCCCAACTGCCTTCACGAAAAATACAGACAAAATGAATTTGCTTTGGTGCAAACCGAAAGAGCGTAAGCCAGCTTTGGGTGGGTCGCTGTTTGGTAGGGCATAGAGTTTGGTGCATTTTGGTATTTTTCGACATTCCGTTTACACAACACTTTAGCCAATGCTCTACGTACAACATCCTTAAACTAAAATCGCCATCGTGAACAAACTTTATGCTTTAACAAAAAGAATAACGAAATAAAAAACATAAATTGCAATGAGGCAAGAAAGTTGCTATAATGGTATTAGATTATGACAGGAGGGAAGAAAATGCCTGGACTTATGGTGCATTTGCTTTTGGCGAAGAAAACAAAACTTAGAAACACAGCAATGTTTTATCTTGGGAATATTGCTCCTGATGCAGTTTCTGAATGGAAGACAAAAGATATAACACATTTTCGGAATTTAGAGGATAGAGAGCCAGCCTTGCTGAAACTAAAAGAAGCTGTTAAGGATGACTTTTCTCTCGGTGTGTTGCTTCATCTATATCTTGATTGGAGATGGGATATAGAGATGAGGGACGAGTATATAAGGGAAATCGGAGCAGATTGGTTTGCTGGATATAGAAAAGAAGTCTGGTTAGCGAGCAACTATGCCTTTCATTCATATGAATGGACGAGAGAAGTTTGGGATAGCATTGATAGCATTCCAATAAGCGAGTATGGCGAGATTGAAAAGGCAAGTAAGGAAGATATAAGGGAAGTGTTTGCGACAAATTATCAGTGGCATAAAGAAAATATAACAGAAGAGTCTGAGCGTTTTACTCAAGCTTTAGTTGAAGTGTTTACCGATAGAGTAGCAAGCGAGTTTTTAAAATGGTTTGCAGCCGGCTTTAGATGAAGCTTTCATAGAAACTATTACCTTTCGCCTTCCAGTATTAGTTTTTAGTCATGTATTTGATTTTTTAAAACATAACGTAAATAAGAGATAAATTATTTAGAAAAAGTTGGGGGAAGATTATAAAAATATCTTTACATAAAAGGGTTTTTAGTGTAAAATATAGTTTGAGAAGAATATCATCAGGTGTGATAGGAGAGAAAATATGGCTTTAAAATATAAGAGAATACTCTTAAAATTAAGTGGTGAAGCACTAGCAGGAGAGGCAAAGTTTGGAATTGACCTTGCGACTGTCGAGAGTGTTTGTAAGAGTGTTAAGGTAGCTAAAGACTTAGGGGTTGAGATAGCTATAGTAGTTGGCGGAGGAAACTTCTGGAGAGGTCGCTCTGGAGGAAAGATGGACAGAACAAGATCTGACCATATGGGAATGCTTGCAACAGCAATTAACTCCCTTGCCCTACAAGACGCATTAGAAGCTGAAGGTGTTGAGGTTAGAGTTCAAACAGCAATACCAATGAATGCAGTTGCAGAGCCATATATCAGAAACAGAGCTGTTAGGCATTTAGAAAAAGGCAGAGTTGTTATCTTTGGATGTGGAACAGGAAATCCATTTTTTTCCACAGATACAGCAGCTTCATTAAGAGCAGCTGAAATCGATGCAGATGCTATACTAATGGCTAAAACGATTGATGGTGTTTATGATAAAGACCCAGCTGTGCATAGCGACGCAGTTAAGTATGATGCGCTTGACTTTACAGAAGTGCTTTCAAAGGGGCTTCAAGTTATGGATATGACAGCGGCTTCAATGTGTCGTGATAATAATATCCCTGTTGTTGTGTTCTCATTAAGAGATCCTAACAATATAGTTAGAACTGTTAATGGCGAAAATACAGGCACAATAGTACATAACAATTAAGAATAGAGAATGGAGAGTAATGAGATGAAAGAGATATTAAAAGAATTTGAAACAAAAACCCTAAAAACAATTGATGTTCTAACAAAGGATTATGCCGCTATTAGAGCTGGCAGAGCAAATCCAGCTGTTTTAGATAAAGTAACAGTTGATTATTATGGAACGCCAACTCCAATTAACCAAATGGCAGCAATTAGTGTTGCTGAGGCAAGAGTTCTTGTAATAACTCCTTGGGATAAAAGCACATTAAAGCCTATTGAAAAAGCAATTCAAACATCTGATGTTGGTGTTAATCCACAAAACGATGGTACAGTAATTCGCCTTAACTTCCCAGCTCTAAATGAAGAAAGACGTAAAGAGTTAAGCAAGCAAATTAGCAAGATGGCAGAAGACAGCAAGGTGGCAGTAAGATCTATTCGTCGTGATAGCAATGATAAGATTAAGGCTAAGAAAAAGGCAAATGAAATTACTGAGGACGATCAAAAAGATTTAGAAAAGAAGATTCAAGACCTAACAGATAAGCAATGCAAAGTTATAGATGGCATAGCAGATGAGAAGGTTAAAGAGATACTGTCTATCTAAGATAATCTTTATGGGCCGACTTATGTCGGTCCTTAACTTTTTGTGAGGAGGTACTATATGAAAATACCTAAGCATATAGGAATAATTATGGATGGTAATGGCAGGTGGGCAAAGCAAAGAGGGTTGCCACGTTCTGCTGGGCATAAAAAAGGTGTTGAAACTCTTGAGGGAGTAATGAAAAAAGCTGGTGAGCTTGGTGTTGAGTATGTGACACTTTATGCTTTTTCAACTGAAAATCAAAAAAGGCCTTCTGAGGAAGTAAAGGGATTGTTTGAACTTCTTAGGCAGTATTTAAAGAGGGCAAACAATAATAGTAGCAAAGAAGTTAGGTCGCTTTTTATTGGCGATTTAAGCTATTTCCCTGATGATATAGTTGAGGGAATGAAAAGCCTTGAAGAGAAGACAAAGGATAATGATAAGCTGACTATAGTTATGGCTGTTAACTATGGTGGCCGCGATGAAATAGCAAAGGCAGTTAAAAATATAGCTAGCAAAGCTGTTAATGGCGAGATAAATGCGAGCGATATAGATGAAACTTTGGTTTCAAGCTTTTTATATACAAAAGACATTCCAGATCCTGATTTAATAATTAGACCAAGCGGTGAGAAAAGAATTTCAAACTTTTTGCTGTGGCAGATGGCGTATAGCGAGTTTGTTTTTATGGATATATTGTGGCCTGATTTTAAGGGAGAACATTTAGAGGAAGCCATTAGTGAATATTCTAGCAGGGATAGACGATATGGCAAGGTTGAGGAGTAGAGAATGAAAACACGAATAGTTAGTGCTTTAGTGGGGCTTGTTGTGCTTGGAGCGATACTATTTTTTTATAACACAATAGTTGTGAATATTGCTATCAGCATACTAATACTTATAGCTGTTGATGAGCTATTATCTGCAACTGGAATAAAGAAAAACTTAGGACTTAGTTTAGTTGCATTTTTTCTTGGAGGCATTCTCCCGTTTTATAGTTTGTTAAATCTATCAGCATATTTAGGTTTGTTAGTTTATATTGCTGTATTTGTGATGTTTATTATACTTTTGGCTGAACATGAAAGTACAACAATAGAACATCTAACTTTTAGCTTGATGATGACATTAATGGTGGCGATTTCAATGACACTATTTATTGTTATGCGAGATAGTTATGGTGTTGCTGTTGGGCTTTTTGGCGCAGGGCTGACTTTTATGTCGGCGTGGATGAGCGATACAGGAGCTTACTTTGTTGGCGTTTTCTTTGGAAAGCATAAGCTTGCCCCAGTAATAAGCCCAAAGAAAACTAAAGAAGGTTTTGCTGGCGGAACAGTTATAGGTTCAGCTTCTATATTATTATGGGCATATTTCTTTGAAAGCGTTTTATGCGGTTATTTTGGATGGAGCGTTAGTATCAACTATACTCTCCTCTTAATAGTAGCGCCACTTCTAAGCATTACCAGCGTCGTTGGAGATTTATCGGCTTCTGCAATCAAAAGGCAGTATGGAATAAAAGATTTTGGCAAGATAATGCCTGGACATGGCGGTGTATTAGATAGATTTGATAGTGTGCTTTTAATAAGCCCCCTAAGCTATTTCATCGTTACTTTGCTTGGAGTTATAACAGCTAATTAAAGTATAAACTAAATACAGAAATTTCGGTATTCCTATAGTGGAGAGTATTTATATAATGGAAACGGAGATTATTTATGGCTAAACTGGCTTTTGAAGATTTTATAGTTACAGTAAACAGTGAACTTTCGGAGTTTATAACCGA
>CAYJEV010000123.1:0-4901 GCA_964369265.1 uncultured Oscillospiraceae bacterium | reverse complement strand
GCGATATGGACTATAAGGAAGATAATATATATAGTAGTAATAGTGTCTTAAACAAAATTTTAAACTACAAGATAAATGATATTTATAACAAGAATATAGAAGCTGATATAAAAGTAGCATTTCCAGAGAATATGTCTGTCAATGAGGATATGCTATATACAATACTTGGCAATGCTATAGATAATGCGATTGAAAGTTTCGATAGCAATAATTTCCTTGATAAAATTATAATACGAGTATTAGACGATAATGGAAATTTGTATATTAAAGTGTCAAATCCGCACTCAAATAAAATATCTCTAAAAGATGGTCTGCCTTTAACTAGCAAATCTGATAACCTTAATCATGGCATTGGGTTAAAAAGCATAAAGAAGATAGTTGAGGAAAATAATGGTCATTTCAAT
Source organism: uncultured Oscillospiraceae bacterium (assembly GCA_964369265.1). Taxonomy (GTDB): domain Bacteria; phylum Bacillota; class Clostridia; order Oscillospirales; family Ruminococcaceae; genus DAMCAP01. The sequence continues at coordinate 4,497 of CAYJEV010000123.1, read as the reverse complement.
ATTGAGATAAGCGAGAACATATTTACTCTAGAAGTTCTCCTATATAACAAATAAGTACATTCATCCTTAAACTGGAAAGTATTATCATTTCATCATAAATAATCGCAATTTTGTCCTTTTTATGAAATTTTGTTATTTTATATGCTAAAATACAAATATAAAGAATAGGAGGAAAAAATATGAAAAAGTTTATTATCAAGCATTCAAGTCTAATCGTCGCTATTGCAATGATGTTGACTACATCAATTGCAAGTGCAAACTGTGCATTTGTATATCACCAACCTAAAATACCAGGGAGCGCAAGAAAGCTTCGCAAGTTTTAATTATGCAGAAAACTTTAGAAGCTATAACTGAATGGATTGCGCAAGAGGAAGATGATAAAGAGCTAATACTTTATGGGCTAGGAATAGCAGTTGAGTACTTTTTTGGTTTTATTACGATGTTGGCGGTGAGTATTTTATTTGGTCTTCTGAAAGAAGGTATAGCCTTTATCACTTCTTTTTATCTAATTCGTTCATATGCTGGAGGATATCATTGTCAAACGGCTTTTAGATGCTATTTGTTATCGACTTCTGTTGTGGTATTTGTGTTTACTGTAATCACAATAACCCCTTCAGAAAACATAACTTTAATAGCAAGCCTAATAACAATGATATCAGCTCCAGTAATTCTAATGTTAGCTCCATTAGATACACCAAACAAGCCGTTAGACGAAATAGAGTATAGGCATTGCAAGAAAAAGACAGTGCTTTATTTGTGTGTGGAAACGCTTTTAATCGTTATTCTGCTAGCAATTGGTATTGATACTATTGCATTGACTATAGCCTTATGTTTTCTAGTAACCTCTATTGGTCTAATAGCCTCAAAGGTGCAAAAGGCAAAGCAAAATTAAACTTAAAAATCCCTCTTTCAGCATAAAAGCTGCGAGAGGGATTTTTAATTATAGCGAATATTGCGATTTTATAAAACGAGTATAAAATATAATTTGCAACTTAACCAAAAATGTGATACAATAACTGTTGATACAATTTTACTAAAAAAGGAATAGAAAATGTCATTTAAATATAGTTTCGGATTTAAGCGATATCACACACAAGACTACTACTTAAAAACTAAATATGGCAAAAAAATCTTCAAAGTTCCAGTTGATGCTGGCTTTACTTGCCCAAATAGAGATGGTAGCAGAGGTGTTGGCGGTTGCAGCTTTTGTTCAGACAGGGGAAGCGGAGATTTTGCAGGAGATAGAAGAGCACCTATATTAGAGCAGTTTAATAATGTTAAGTCAAAGCTTCATGAAAAATGGAGCGTTGCTGACTATATTATATATTTTCAGCCCTACACAAATACATACGGGAGCTTAGAAGAGATAAAAGCTTACCTAAATGAATGCAAGGGAATAGAGCGGGTTGTTGGAATTAGAATAGCAACAAGGGCAGACTGCATTGATGAAGAAATTGCTAATCTGCTTTTGGAATTTTCAAAAGAGATACCAATTGAAGTTGAGCTAGGATTGCAGAGCATTCATGAAAAAACTGGGGAAATTATAAATCGTTGCCATAGTTTGGAGGAGTTTCAATCAGCCTTTGTGATGTTAAAGCAGAGGAAGATACCAGTCACAGTTCATCTTATAAATGGGCTTCCTAATGAAAGTTATGATATGATGATAGAAACTGCTAAGTATGTTGCTGATTTAAAGCCAGACGGCGTTAAAATCCACATGCTACACATAATAAAAGGCACAAAGCTTGCAAAGAATTTTGAGGAAAGCCCCTATGAACTGCTAACAAGCGAGGAATATGTTAGTTTAGTTTGCGATCAAATTGAGCTAATGCCTTCTGAAACTGTTATTGAGCGAGTGACAGGGGATGCAGTGCTTAGCGATTTAGTAGCACCACTTTGGACAGTTAAAAAGCTAGTAGTCATAAATAACATCGATAAAGAGCTAATAAAAAGAGATAGCTATCAAGGAAAGAAATATTTAAATAAAAAGGCAGTTTGGGAGTTATAAATGATAGGGATTTTAGATTTTATTAAAGAACAGATATTACAAAATGCAAATCCTAGTGGAGTGTATATTGATTTTACTATGGGCAATGGAAATGATACTCTGTTTCTTTCAAAGCTTGCACCAGAAGGCAAAGTATACGCCTTTGACATACAAGAATGCGCTTTAGAAAGCACAAAAGCGTTGCTTTTAGAGCATTCAGTTAACAATGCAGAGCTAATTTGCGATAGTCACGAGAACTTTGATAAGTATTATGATGGCGAGATTAGCGGAGGAATGTTTAATTTAGGATGGTTTCCTGGCGGAGACACAACCATTACCACAAAATGCGACTCAACAAGAGAGGCTATTTTAAAAGCCGCTGAAAAGCTTGCTTTGGGGGCAGTTCTTGGAATTGCTATATATCCAGGGCATGCTGAAGGAGAGAAGGAAGGCGAGATGATAGGAGAGCTTTTAAAAGAGCTTCCTATACATAAGTATGACTGCTTTATGGGCAGACTAATTAACATTCCAGCCTGCCCATATCTTTATATTATTGAAAGAAGGCGAAGAAAAAGATAAATGCCAAAAGAGAAGTTAATAGAGAGATTTTTTGAGCTAGCTAAAGAAATTAATATGCTGTTAAGCGAAGATATACTAAACCTTGTTAGTGGATATGACGAAGGTGTAATTTCTGTGCTTGAAGCTGAAATTCTATTAACGATATCTAAAGGCGAAACATCTGTTAGCGATATATTATCAGCACACGATATAAAAAGTTCAGCTTTAACCTCAATACTTGAAAGCTTATCGCGCTTAAAATTTATTGAGCGATACAAAAAGGTAGACAAGAGGAAGGTTTATTTTAAGATGCTAGATCGAGGAGAGCATTTTTGTAATTATTTTAATGCTGGCAAGCAAAAACTATTTAATGATATTTCTAGCAAAATAATTGAGCAGGATCTAATCAAATCTATTTCATCGCTTATGAAAGTTCGTGATGAGCTTAACTATCAAAAACATACATATCATGGAAAGATATTATATATAGGCAAAATTGGGGAGGAGGAATAATATGATAATAGCTAAAGAGATAAGCTTAATATTAAATCGCTTGGAAGAGCATGGATATATGGGATATTTAGTTGGCGGAACAGTGCGAGATTATTTAATGGGCAAAGAGATTGGCGATTATGATATTACAACTAACGCCTCTCCTCAAAGCATTATGGAGATATTCTCTGATAAAAATGTTTTGCCAACTGGAATAGCGCTTGGCACTGTAACAGTTATTTGGGACAATATACCATGCGAGATAACTTCACATAGAGCCGATGGCAATTACACAGATTCTCGCCGTCCAGACAGCGTTTCATATCAAGTAAGCTTGGAGCAAGACCTATCTCGCAGAGATTTTACAATGAATGCCATCGCATACAATCCTAAAACAGGCTATATAGACCCTTTTAATGGTGCAGATGATATAAGTTCTAAAATAATAAGGGCTGTTGGAAGCCCTAACAAGCGCTTTAGAGAAGATGGGCTAAGAATTATGAGAGGGCTTAGATTTGCTTCTGTCCATAGATTTGATATAGAAGAGGAGACGAAGAAAGCTATATTCCAAAATAAAGACATGCTAGAGTATATTTCAGGACAGCGCTTTATGGAGGAGCTTTCTAAGCTTATAATAGGCGAAAACTTTGAAAATGTATTAAGGGAGTATGTTGAAGTTGTTGCTGTTAAAATGCCAGAACTACTAAAAATGGTAGGCTTCAATCAACTTAACCCACATCACATTTATGACGTATGGGAACATACATTAAAAGCGATGTCTTATATCGAAGCGAAGCCCTTATTAAGGCTGACAATGCTTCTTCATGACATAGGTAAACCAGCAACCTTCACAATAGATGAAAAGGGAATAGGGCATTTTTATGGTCATGCGCCTAAAGGCGGTACTATTGCTGGGCAGCTCTTAAAAAAGCTCAATCTGCCGCGACATATTATTAGTAAGGTATGCATGTTAATTCGTTTTCATTATCTACCATCAAAGCTCACAAGAAAAGGTTTAAAGCTTTTGATTGGTAGAGTTGGCACAGAGAATTTAGCTATATTATTTGAGCTTAGAGTGGCAGATAATGCCGCAAAATCTGATATAGGAGCAACTGAAACTGAAACAACGCTTATACATGAGGCTATGCTTAGGGATATAGTAAATTCAGGGGAGTGTTGCTCAATCAGAGAGCTTAAAATATCTGGCGAAGACATAATAAATGAGGGAATACCTCAATCACCTGTTGTAGGTAAAATATTAAGAGAACTGCTTGATGAGGTGTTAGATAATATAATTGCAAATAAAAAAGAAGATTTAATAATCAGAGCTGTAGAGCTTGGGGGAGAATATCTTGCAGAGAAATAGACTTATATCAACTATATTAGCTCTTGCACTGTCCTTTTCTGGATGTGCAGGAGAAGAAGTGCCAGCGGCGAAAATCCAAACATATCATAGCACA